>JACMOG010000850.1 GCA_014378125.1 Vitreoscilla sp.
CGCAGCAGCTCGAAGGCGATCGCCGGGAAGGCCGCGGTCAGCTCCTTTTGCCGCGGCAGCGAGAGCTCGAGCACCAGCGATTCCTCCACCGTGCGCACGTCCAGGTCGCCGGCCAGGTCGGAGAACAGGCCGTCCTCGCCGAGCATCGCGCCGGGCAGCAGCGCCGTGCGGGCGTCCGCCGACGCCTGCCACAGGCTGCCTTCCACCACGAAGCGCAGCGTGCGGTCGACGTGGCCCGGGATCGTCACGCGATAGCCGGCCGGCAGGCGGCGGGCCACGCAGAAGCTGGAGAAGACGCGCCAGTCGGCGGCCGTCAGCGCCGGGCAGGACGCGCGCCGGGAAGGCGACTTGCGCGCCGCCGCCGCGAAGCGCAGCCCGTGGCAGTCCGCCGTGGCGGGCACCTGGTCGCGGCACAGGTCCATGCCGGCGGGAAACGGCAGCGGCTTGCCGACGAAGGCCATCATCCGGTCGATGGACGGCGAGAACTGGAGGCGAGTGTCGGTGGGCGTGTGGAACATGGAGGCACCTGGGAGGAGTGGAGCGGGTGGCCGGCGGGTCGGCATGGAACGCATGTTCGGCCGGCAGCCGGTGCTCGTCCATTACGAGGCATGACGCAGGCGAGGGGCCAGGCCCCGAACGGGGCCTGGCCCCGGCACCGCTCGACACCCCGGGGAACTACACTGCGTCGCGCGCCGGCGAGTACGCCGGCGCTGAAAGCCGCCTCAAATGGGTACGTTGTTGGATCCCCGCACCGGCGACCGCGTGGTGCTTCGCGCCGAGCACGTGTTCGGCCGCAATGCGCTGCGCGCCGACACGGTGCTCGAAGACCCCGAGATCTCGCTGATGCACGCGGTGATCCGCTGGCGCGACGGGCGCTGGATGCTCACCGACCACAGCCGCAACGGCACCTTCGTCGACGGCCGCGCGCTGGTGCCCGGCGAGCCCTTTCCGCTCGAGGCGGGCGCCGAGGTGCGGCTGGGCCGCGGCGACGTGGCGTGGCGCGTGCGGGACGTCGCCGAGCCCGTCGACAGCCTGGTGCCGCCCGACCCGACGCAGCCCGTGATCGCGCTGGCCTCGCACAACCTGCTTCCCAGCAGCGAGACCCCGGAGCTGTGCATCTACCAGGCGCGCCCCGGCCTGTGGATGCTGGAACAGAACGGCGAGACGCGCGCATTGAAGGACGGCGACCGCCTTCAGGTGGGCAGCGCCGGCCTGCACCGCTACGTGGCGGCCGCGCCGATGGACGATACCCAGGTGGCCGAGATCGCCCGCGAGCCCGAGGCGCCGTGGCTGGTGCTGCGACTGAGCCTGGACGAGGAACACGCCAGCCTGGAGGTGAAGGACGGCGCCGGCCGGACCGACCTCGGCGAGCGCACCCACCACTACTGCCTGGCCACCCTGGCGCGCCGGCGCCTGGCCGACCAGGAGCGCGGCATCGAGCCGGGCGCGCAGGGCTGGGTCGGCAGCGCCGAGCTCTCGCGCATGCTGGGCCTGGACACGGCGCACCTCAACATCCAGATCTTCCGGGCACGCGAACAGCTGATGACCGTTCTGCCCGGCGTGTCCGCGCTGTCGCGCCTGATAGAGCGCCGCCGCGGCGAGTTGCGCCTCGGCGAGCTGCCATTCGAGATCTACCGCGGCGACCGCATGGAGTGCCGCTACCGGCCCGGTCAGCTTCGCTGACGCGACTCGCCGTCGGGCTCGGGCGTGTAGAGGGCCGAGGCGTCCACCAGCCGCGCCTTGCCACGCGCCTCGCTCACCACCACGCCGGCCGGCGGCTCCGCGGGCCGGGCCCGCATCCGCTCCTCGACCAGGCACGCCAGCGTCTGCGTCACGCCGACAGGGAACGCGGCGTCGCGCACCACCGTGTTGACCACCGTGGCCAGCGGCGACTCGGCGGCCTGGCGCGCCGCGGCGCGCAGCGCGTCGCGCATCTGCTGGGCGGATTCGAAGCGATCGTCGGGTCGCTTGGCCAGGGCCCTGGCCACCACGTCGTCGAACGCCGGACTCACCACCCCGGACTCGCTCAGCGACGGCGGCTCCTCGTTCAGGGTCTGGTGCATCACCGCCGCCGGCGCGCCGGAGAA
>JACMOG010000851.1 GCA_014378125.1 Vitreoscilla sp.
CCCACGACTCGCACGCGCCGCGTGCGCCTCGCCGCGCCAAGCCGCGCCTGAGCCTGAAGATGCAGGCCATCGGCTTCCTGTCCCGGCGCGAGCACAGCCGCCAGGAGCTGCGCGCGAAGCTCCTCGATTCGTTGCGAAAGCGCGCCCGAGAAGACGCGGCGCTGCGGACGGCGGCGGACAAGGCCGCCACGGCGCTGGCCGAACTGGTCTCCAATGGGATCGACGACGCCTTCGTGCCGGCCGGCCATGCGATGACCGAGGCCACCCCGGCCGTCGACGACCCGGAGCTGCTCGACCCGGAGGCCGCGGTCGAGCAACTGCTCGACTGGCTTACCGCCAACAAGTACCTCGACGAAACCCGCTTCGTCCAGAGCCGCGTTAACGCCCGCTCGCGCAAGCAGGGCACCCTGCGGATCAAGCTCGAGCTGTCGCGCCACGGCCTGGCCCTCGACCCCGAGCAGGCCGCCGTGCTGCGCGAGACCGAGTTCGCCCGGGCGCAGGCCCTGTGGCAACGCAAGTTCGGCGAGGTGGCGGGCGATGCACGCGAACGCGGCAGGCAGGCGCGCTTCCTGGCGGCGCGCGGCTTCGCGGCGGACGTCGTACGCCGTATCGTCGGGGGCCTGGAAGAAAGCTGAAGGGCCGGGCCTCTCGGCGGGGCGTCCCCGCGCCGCCACCCGACATCCCACCGGCGCAGTCGGTGACACCGCAGCGCTCCGACATGGTGCGGTGCACCATGATAAAGTCGTGGTTACATCGGGTTTCCGAGCATCCGCGCCCTGCGGATATCCCCCCGCCTGTAGCAAACCATCGCAAAATCCCCGCTTGCGTGAACCCCGTCCGCTGCCCCTGTCGACTCGCCGCGCGCCCTGGCTCCCCTCGAATCTGAGCGCCCGTCTCGTCCCGCAGCTTCCCGGACACTCCCTTTAGTCGACCACTTCAAGAAGACGCTTCCATGAAGATCCACGAATACCAAGGCAAGGAACTCCTGCGCCAGTTCGGCGTGCCCGTGCCGCGCGGCTACCCCGCCTTCACGGTGCAGGAGGCGGTGGAAGCCGCTCAGAAACTCGGCGGCAACGTCTGGGTCGTCAAGGCCCAGATCCACGCCGGTGGCCGTGGCAAGGGCGGCGGCGTCAAGCTCGCGCGCACCCCGGACGACCTGAAGAAGCTGGCCGGCGAGATCCTCGGCATGCAGTTGAAGACCCACCAGACCGGCCCCGAAGGCCAGAAGGTGCGTCGCCTGTACATCGAGGAAGGCGCCGACATCAAGAAGGAATACTACGTGTCGCTGGTCACCGACCGCGCCACGCAGAAGATCGCGTTCATCGCCTCCAGCGAAGGCGGCATGGACATCGAGGAAGTGGCCCACGCCACGCCCGAGAAGATCATCACCGACTTCATCGACCCGCTGACCGGCCTCGGCGCCGAGCAGGCCAGGAAGATCGCCACCGCCATCGGCCTGCCCGAGGGCTCGCACGCCCAGGCCGTCGACGTGTTCCAGAAGCTCTACCAGTGCTACATGGACACCGACGCCTCGCTGGTGGAGATCAACCCGCTCAATTGCGACAGCAAGGGCAACCTGGTCGCCCTCGACGCGAAGTTCAACTTCGACGCCAACGCGCTGTTCCGCCACCCCGAGATCGTGGCCTACCGCGACCTGGACGAGGAAGATCCGGCCGAAGTCGAAGCCTCCAAGTTCGACCTGGCCTACATCAGCCTCGTCGGCAACATCGGCTGCCTGGTCAACGGCGCCGGACTGGCCATGGCCACGATGGACACCATCAAGCTGTTCGGCGGCGAGCCGGCCAACTTCCTCGACGTCGGCGGTGGCGCCACGGCCGAGAAGGTGA
>JACMOG010000852.1 GCA_014378125.1 Vitreoscilla sp.
GCAAGCCCGACATGGCCATGGCCGGCGGCACCGATGCCTCCAAGCTGGCCGGCGCGCTCGCCAGCGTGCAGGCCTGGGTCGCCGAACGCGCCTGACGCGCCGGGCTTGAATGGCTGATCTTGTCGCGCGACCCCGCGTCGCGTCGCGTCAACGCCGCGCCTCCCCCGGGATCCGCGGCGTTGCTTTTTTCCGCGGGCGCCCGCAGACTGGATCCATGACCTCGACGTTCGCTTCCTTGGCCGCCTCCTCGCGCATTCGCATGCGCGCGGGCGTCGGCGTGCGCGCGCTAGTCGTCGCCGCGTCGAAGCAGGGCGTCGCCGTCCTGCCGCCAGGAGGCACGGGCCCGGGTCGCCCTTAGCTTCCAGTCACCACGAGTTCCCTCCAAAAGGCCCGCCACCCGCGGGCCTTTTGCTTTTCCAGCCCCTGCAACTTTCACAGGAGTCCTCGATGAACCGCCCCGACGATCGCTCGAATCCCGCAGACACCCGCACGGCCGCCGCACGCATCGCCGTGCGCCGCGCCACCGTCGCCGATGCCGACGGCTTCGCGGCGATGCTGGCGCATCCAGAGGTGTTTCCGTGGCTGCTGCAGATGCCCTACGCCAACGTGGAGCAGTGGCGCGCGCGCCTCGCCGAGAACACCCAGCCGGGCAAGCCCGACGTGCTGCTGATGGCGGTGGCCGAAGGCGGCGAGGTGGTCGGCGGTGCGGGCCTGCATCCGGTGGGCGGCTCGCCTCGGCGGCGCCACGCCATGTCGCTGGGCATGCAGGTGCAGCCCGCATGGCAACGCCAGGGCGTCGGCACCACGTTGATGCGCGCCCTGTGCGACTACGCCGACGGCTGGCTCGGCCTGTTGCGCCTCGAGCTGGAGGTGTACGCCGACAACCACAAGGCGCAGGCGCTCTACACGCGCTTCGGATTCGTGCAGGAGGGACGGCATCGTTGCGACACCTTGCGTGACGGGACGTACGTGGACAGCCTGTCGATGGCGCGGCTGAATCCGGCCCCGTTGCGCGGGTTTCCGCGCGATTGAGGCGGGTCGGGAACGGACGGCATGAGAAAATGCCGTCCGCTTCCCGCCTTTTGATTGCCCCTGATGACCACCCCGTTCACGAATATCGTCCACTACCCGACCAACACCGACGCCGAGCTCGACCGCCTGCAGCAACTGGCGGAGCAGCTCTCGGGCTTCGACGAACGCGTGTCGCTCGAGTGGCTCGATGGCGCGATGACGGCGCTGGCCGCGGGCCCGCGCGCCAAGACGGTGATCGAGTGGCGCGACGCGCTGCTGGGCGATGCCTGGGGCCGCGCCTTCGCCGATCCGCAGGCCGACCGCGAGGCCACGGCGGTGCTGCAGGCGCGCTGGACGGTGCTGCTCAAGCAGCTCGACCCCGAGCTGCTGATGGACGCCGTCGACGAGCTGCGCCTGGCGCCGGTGATGCTGGAATGGACCGACGAGGACACCCAGCGCCTGGTGGCAGAGGGCACCATCGCGCCCGGCTCCGAGGCCGAAGAGATCCCGCTCACCGGCGAGATCTGGGCCCACGGATTCATGGACGTCGTCGAAGCCTTTCCGGACGACTGGAAGGAGCCCGACGAGTCCGCCGAGGAAGGCTTGGCCGACGCCTACGACGAGGTGCTGGCGCGCATCGCCATGCTCACGTTGCACGACCCCGAAGAGCTCGCCAAGACGCTGGAGGAGATGTACCCCGGCGAGAAGCTGGAGCGCGACGACCTGATCCAGGAGGCGCTGTACGCCGCGCAGGATCTTCGTTGCTACTGGGTGCAGAACGCCGCCAAGCCGGTCACGCGCGTGGTGGGCTCCGTGCCCGGGCGCAACGATCCGTGCCATTGCGGCAGCGGCAAGAAGTTCAAGAAGTGCCACGGCGCCTGATCTGTCCGCTCGCCTGCGCGAAGCACGCGATCACGCTACATTGCGCCCATGACTGAACGACAAGACCTCGCCGGCAAGCACATCGTGCTGGGCCTGTCCGGCGGCATCGCGTGCTACAAGGGCGCCGAACTCGTGCGCGCGCTGGTGAAGGCGGGCGCCACCGTGCAGGTGGTGATGACCGCGGGCGCCGAGGCGTTCATCACCGCCGTGACGCTGCAGGCCCTCAGCGGCCGCGCCGTCTACACGAGCCAGTGGGACGCGCGTCCCGACAACAACATGGCGCACATCAACCTGTCGCGCGAGGCCGACGCCATCCTCGTGGCTCCGGCCAGCGCCGAGTTCATGGCCAAGCTGGTGCACGGGCGCGCCGACGACCTGCTGTCGCTGATGTGCCTGGCGCGGCCCATCCACCGCGTGCCGCTGCTGGTGGCGCCGGCCATGAACCGCGAGATGTGGGCCCATCCGGCCACGCAGCGCAACGTGGTTCAACTCCAGGCCGACGGCACCACGCTGCTGGGCCCCGACGTGGGCGAGCAGGCCTGCCTCGAGTTCGGCGAGGGCCGCATGCTCGAGGCCACCGACCTCCGCGACGAGCTCATCGCGTTCTTCCAGCCCAAGATCCTGCAGGGCAGGCGCATCCTGGTCACCGCGGGCCCCACCTTCGAGGCCATCGACCCGGTGCGCGGCATCACCAACCATTCCAGCGGCAAGATGGGCTTCGCCATCGCGCGCGCCGCGCAGGAGGCGGGCGCCGTCGTCACGTTGATCGCCGGCCCCGTGCACCTGCCCACGCCGCGCGGCGTGCGCCGCATCGACGTCGGGAGCGCGCGCCAGATGCACGCCGCGGTGATGCCGCTGGCGCGCGAAAGCGACGTGTTCGTGGCCACCGCCGCCGTGGCC
>JACMOG010000853.1 GCA_014378125.1 Vitreoscilla sp.
CTGATCGAGAGCCTGTTCGGAAAAAGCACCTTGATGCGGAGGTGACCGGGGTCGCTGCGACGCAGCGACCGTGCCGCATACTGGGCCCGCCATGTCGCCCCTGCGCACGCCGCACAGCCTGGCGCTGCAGTACCACACGCGCGTGGTGTTCCAGGTCTACGAAGGCCTGGTCGGCCGCGACCAGGACTACCACCTCGTGCCGGTGCTCGCCACGCCATGGTCGCAGCCCGATCCCCTCACCTGGCGTTTCAGGCTGCGGCCCGACGTGCACTTCCACGACGGCAGCACGTTCACCGCCGAGGACGCGGTGTTCTCGTTCGAGCGCGCGCTGGCGCCGCCCTCGCAGCGCCAGTTCGTGCTCAAGAGCATCAAGCGGGTGCGCATGGTGGATCCGCTGACCATCGACATCCAGCTCGGGGCCCCCGACGCCGTGCTGCCGCAGAAGATGGTGCTGGTGGCGATGATGAGCAAGCGCTGGTCGGTGGGACACCACGTGGTGCGCGCGCAGGGCTTCAACGCGCGCCAGGAGACCTGGGCCGTGCGCAATGCCAACGGCACCGGCGCCTACCAGCTCGATCGCTACGAGCCCGACATCCGCACCACGTTGTGAAGTCGTTCCCGCAGTGGTGGAATCGCGCCAATGCCGACAACGGCAACGTCGACAGCGCCAGCTTCGTCACCATCCGCTCCGACGCCACGCGGCTGGCCGCGCTGCACTCGGGCGAGGTCGACCTGGTGCTGGATCCGCTCGACCAGGACGTGGAGCCGCTGCGCCACGACGCCGCCATCGCGGTCACGCAGGTGGGCGACATCTCCACCGACTACCTCGCGTTCGACCAGGCCAGCGCCGCGCTGCCCGGCGTGGCGCCCGGCCCGGACGGCAAGCCGCGCAACCCGTTCAAGGACCTGCGCGTGCGGCGCGCCGTCCACGAGGCCATCAACATCGACCTCATCATCCAGAAGGTGCTCAAGGGACTGGCCACGCCCACCGCCGAACTGCTGGCGCCGGCGTTCGGCACGAAGGATCCGGCCGACTCGGCGCGCCCGGGCTTCGACCCCGTGCACGCGCGCGAGCTCCTGCACCAAGCCGGCTATCCCGACGGCTTCGACCTGACGATGGACTGCGTCAACGTGGCGTTTCGCGAGCACGTGTGCCAGGCCATCGCGGCGATGCTCACGCAGGTGGGCATCCGCACGACGCTGCACTCGTCGCCCAGCACGCTGTTCTTCCCCACGATCACCCAGGGCAAGGTGAGCCTGGCGGAGTTCGGATTCACGGGCACCACCGAGGACGGCTGGCAGGGCCTCAACGGCCTGCTGCACACGTGGGACAAGGACGGCGGCGGCACCTTCAACGGCGGCCGCTACGCCAACCCGCGGCTCGATGCGCTGACAGACGCCGTGCGCACCGAACGCGATGCCGCCAAGCGCCGCGTGCTGGTGGCCACCGCGCTGAAGCTGGCGAGCGACGACATCGCCTAAGTGCCGCTGTATCGGCGCAACCTCAGCTGGGTGATGCAGAAAAAAGTGCACGTCGTGATGCTGCCGGACGACACGATTCCCGTGCGTTGGGTCAGTGTCCGATAGCGTTCCGGGACGCCTCGCGGGCGGGTCGGCAGTCGAAGCGTGACGGATTCCCCGCGCGCGTGTCACGCGATGCCCGCATGCCATTGCCGGGTATGCCGCCTGCCCAGCAACTGAACCGTGGGACTTTTTCCGCGCACCAGAAAGGCCCATGACTGCCGCCATGTATCGTCGTCCAATCGGCACCAAGCTACGCATCGCCATCCTCGCCTGCACGCTGGTGGCGCTCGCGTTGGCGCTCGGGGCGGCGGTCGTGTACGACCTGCAGACGTGGCATCGCGGCTGGGTGGCCGACGTGCAGGCGCAGGCCGAGCTGCTGGGCCATGCGAGCGCCGACGATCTCGCCTCGGGCGATCCGCGCGGCGCGCAGCAGGCGCTGGCCATGCTGCGGTTGCAGCCGCGGATGCGCAACGCGGCGATCTACGACGCCCAAGGCAAGCTCTTCACCAGCTGGCGCTCGGCCGGCGCCGCGGCGCCTCCTCCCGCGCTGCAGCCGGCCAGGCCGGTGGACGCCAACGCGCCGGCGCTGCACGACCTCGTGGTGACCACGGACATCGTCGACCAGGGCCGCATGCTCGGCACGGTGACCGTGCGCGCCCGCGATGAGCTCGACGAACGCATCGCCAGCTACAGCCTGCTCGCGCTGGCGCTGATCGCGCTGGCGGGCATCGGCACCTGGGCCGTCTCGGCGTGGGTGCAGGCCATCGTCACCCGCCCGCTGGCGGCCATGACCGACATCGCGCGCGACGCCGTGCAGCACGACGTGCTGTCGCGCCGCGCCTCCAAGCTGGGCGACGACGAGGTGGGCGACCTGGTGGACGCGTTCAACGGGTTGCTGTCGGAAATCGAACGGCGCAAGGCGGCGCAGGAGTCGTCCGCGGCGGACAAGGATCGCGAGGTGGAGGAGCGCCGGCTCGCGCAGCTGGAGGTGATGCGGCTGAACGAGGAGCTGGAGCGCCGGGTGCACGAGCGCACCGCGCAGCTGGAGGAGTCGAACCGCGACCTGCAGGCCGCCACGCGCGAGGCCGAGAACGCCAACCGGGCCAAGTCGGAGTTCCTGTCCAACATGAGCCACGAGCTGCGCACGCCGCTCAATGCCATCATCGGCTTCGGCCAGCTGCTGGATCACGACGACACCGCCGGCGGCTCGCCGGAACGCAAGCGCGGCTTCGTCAAGCACATCGTCGACGCCGGCAACCACCTGCTCACCCTGATCAACGAGATCCTGAACCTCGCGCAGATCGAGTCGGGCAAGGTGTCGGTCAGCCTGGAGCCGGTCGACCTGCTCGAGGTGCTGGAGGAGTGCCACGCGCTCACCCGCACGGCGTCGGCGCAGCGCGGCATTCGCCTGGTGTTTCCGCAGAACAGCCTCAGCGTGCACGCCGACCGCACGCGGCTGAAGCAGGTGCTGCTGAACCTGCTGTCGAACGCCGTGAAGTACAACCGCGAGCACGGCGCCGTGCTGGTGGAATGCACGCCGGGCGACGAAGGCCGCGTCCGCATCGCGGTGCAGGACACCGGCGCCGGCCTCACGCCCGAGCAGTTGCGTTCGCTGTTCCAGCCATTCAACCGCCTTGGCCGCGACGCCACCATCGAGGGCAGCGGCATCGGCCTGGTGCTCACGAAGCGGCTCGTGGAGCTGATGGGCGGCGTCATCGGCGTGCACAGCACCCCGGGCACCGGCAGCACGTTCTGGATCGACCTGCGCAGCGCCGAGCCCGCCAAGGTGGACCTCGCCATGGTTCAGCATCGCCTGCCCACCGTCACCGAGCTGATGGGCGGCGAGCCGCAGGTGACCACCATCCTGTGCGTGGACGACAACCGCGCCAACCTGGCCCTGCTCACCGAGGCGCTGTCGCTGCGCCCCGACTGCCTGGTGCTGACGGCCACCGACGGCCAGGCGGGCGTCGACATGGCGCGCAGCCACAGCCCCGACGTGATCCTGATGGACAACAACATGCCCGTGATGAACGGGCGCGAGGCGATGCGCATCCTGCGCGCGGACCCGGCCACCGCCGGCATCCCGGTCATCGCCGTGAGCGCGGCGGCCATGCCCAACATGGTGTCCTCGGGCCTCGAGCTGGGCTACTTCCGCTACCTGGTCAAGCCGTACGACCTGGTGGACCTGACCGACGCGGTCGACTCGGCGATCGACATCTCGCGCGGCCAGTCGCGCGCCGAGGGCACGCACTGACGAAGGTGTCTGGCATCTCCTGCGTATCCGCAGGCAATGCCTGACATCGATCCCCAGCGCAGCGATCGCGCGCGATCGGTGTCAGGCATCGCCTCTCACCGCCTTCGGCGGCGTGAGGAGATCCCACACACCTCCGGCTTGGTCGTTCGGGGCACGTTCGCGCCGTGGCCATCGGCCGCCACGATCCAGCCCTCCAGCGCATCGATGTTCGCCGGCATGCCCCAGCCCTTCTGCGTGTCGGCCCACCCCGCCAGCAGCAGGCACAGCGCGGCGTCCAGCTTGTCGCCCTGCGCGTCGGCCACCAGTTCGTCGCGCTGCGCGTGCGTGAGCTTCAGGCGCAGGCCGCGCCAGCGTCCCTGCTCCAGCGCGTCGACGAGATCCTTGCGCGCGATGAGGCGGTCGGCGGTCTGCTGCGCCTTGGTGTCGCTCTTGTACGAACGGCGGTCGATCAACGCGCGCGCCACCATGCCCGGATAGCCCTCCAGCGCCACGCGCGTGGCGTCGCCGTCGACCAGGCCCGGCACGTGCACGCCGGGCGCGCGCAGCGCGGGTACGCCGGCGTGCAGCATGAAGGCCACCGGCGGATTCACCCACTTCATCGGCGGGCTGCTGCCGGCCGGGCCGTCGCAGGCGCGATGCGCGAACTTGCCGCCCACGGGACGCGCGTCGCAGAACGCGGCGAAGGTCTCGACGATTGCCGCGCGCGACAGGCCGGCGTAGTGCGTCATGCAGCCGGCCCAGTCGTCGGGCCAGGCCAGCGCCTGCACGAGCTCGCGCGGCAGGCCGAACGGCAGGTCGAACGCGGCCAGCCACGGGCCGGCACGCTCGAGCGCGTGGGCGAACTCGGCCAGCGTGGCATTCTCCTCGAAGCGCTCCAGCCGCAGCAGGCCGGGACGCTGCCAGCGGCCCCAGGCCCACACGATGGGCTTGCCGCGGCGTGGCGCGCTCGAGAAATCGACGCCGGCCAGCGCGGGGCCTTCGGGCGCCGCGGGGACGGCGGGCGCGGGGGAGACGGCAAGATTCATGACGGCATTTTTGCTCACAAGGCGCCACCGCCGCGGCCCCAAGGTCAAGCGCGTTGAGGTAGGCTCAAACGCACTGCAGACCGTTGCTGCCGGGCCATCCCCGGCGCTTTCCCGCACACCATGGTCGCACCCGCGCCGACTCCGTCGCTTTCGTCCATTGCCCCCGACGCCTCCCTGGCGAGCCCGCGCCTGCCCGGCACCGCGCGCGACTTCGACGACGACGACTCCGCCCAGGGCGCGCCCCTGCTCGAGGCCCTGCTGGCCGACACCGCGCGGCCGTCGCGCCTGGGGCTGCCCGCGGGCGCCGGCCCGGTGTTCGAGGTGGGCGCGCTCGTCACGCTCGCCGCCATCGCGATGGCCATCGGCGGCGCGCACTTCGGGATGTCGGTGTCCTGGGTGCGCCTGTTCGACAACGTCCACTGGACGGTGGCCGACATCGGCGCCGCCTGGCTCGCCTGGATCGGCGTGCGCGACGCCCGCGAGCGCGGCCAGCGCGCCGAGGTCGCCGCGCGCCGCTGGTTCGCGCTGGGCTTCACGTCGTACGCCATCGGCCAGGCCTTCTGGGACCTGCAGGCCTTCCTGTCCTGGCACCCGTTCCCGGCGCCGTCCGATCCGTTCTACATGATGATGGCGCCATGCTGCGCGCTGGGCATGATGGGCTACCTGCGCGGCCGCGTGAGCGAGTCGCAGCGGCTGGCCGCGGTGCTCGACACCCTGTCGCTGGCCATCGCGGCGGTGGCGCTCGCGCTGGTGGTCTACCTGCCCGAGCGCGGCGCCATGAGCGCGCTGTCGCTCGGCGTCATGGTCACCTATCCCACGCTGTTGCTGGCCGGCGCCTGCGTGGGCGTGATGTTGATCGCGCTGCTGCGCGTGGGCCGCTGCTGGCCCGTGTGGGTGCTCACGGCGATGCTCGCGGCGCACGGCGGCCTGTGGATGGAGTGGAACGCGCTGTCGCTGCGGCACGCGTTGTCCGACGGTGGCGTCGTCAACTCGCTGTTCTCGGTGTGCACGCTGATGGGCGGCCTGGCGGTCAGCTGCTGGCGCGTGGAGGCGGCGGTCGATCCGCGCATCGAGCGCTTCTACGAAGGCGCGCTGCGCATACTGCCGCTGGTGGTGGTGGTGGGCGTCACGTTCGCGGTGACGCTGCAGGACTCGGTGGCGCACCTGTCGCCGTCCGCACGCTTCGCCTGCGACGCCGCCGCGGTGATCGTGATCGTGCTGGCCGCGGTGCGCCAGACGCTGCAGCTGCGCGACCGCGACCAGCTGATCGAGGCCCAGCGCCAGCTGCGCGATCGCGAGAACCAGCTGGGCGAACTCAACCAGCACCTGGAGCAGCGCGTGCAGGCCCGCACGCAGGAGGCCGACGAGCGCAACGCCGAGCTGTCCACCGCGCTGCAGCAGCTGTCGATGGCGCAGCACGAGCTGGTGCGCGCCGAGAAGCTGGCCGGGCTGGGCTCGCTCGTGAAGGGCGTGGCCATCGAGATCTCGGCCGCGCTGGCCAACGCCGACATGGTGGCGATGACACTGCCGGCCCAGGTGGAATCGCTGGCGCGACTGCATGCCCACTCCGGCGACGACAGCCCCCGCCTTCGCAGCCAGTTGGCCGGCTACGTGGCCGCCCTCGACGAGAGCCACAAGCAGATGGGCCTCTCGCTGGACCAGGCGCGGCACGTGATCGGCGTGCTGCAGCAGATCGCCGTCGACCAGACCAGCGACCAACGCCGCACCTTCGACCTGCTGGCCAGCGTGCGCGAGATCTGCGACCTCACCCGCCTGGCCCATCGCCACGACCCGATCGAGATCATCGTCACCGGCGAGACCGAGCTGATGCTCGACAGCTACCCCGGCTCCATCGGCCAGGTGCTCAACCAGCTGGTGGAGAACGCGATCGTGCACGGCTTCTCGCGCACCGGCGAGGGCACCATCTCGGTCCGCGTGTGGCCGTCCGGGCACGACGCCGTGCGCATCACCGTGCACGACGACGGCGTAGGCATCCCGCCCGCCGACCTGCCGCAGGGCTTCGCGCCGTTCTTCACCACCCGGCTGGCGCAGGGCGGAAGCGGCCTGGGCCTGACGATTTCGCGCAACATGGTCAACGGCATCCTGGGCGGACGCATCGAGATCGCGTCGCCGCCCGGCTCAGGCACCACCGTCACGCTGACGTTGCCGCGACTGGCGCCGCGTTCACACGGCTAGAAGCGCTACGCCGGCCGCCATCAGCACGGCGCCCGCCATGCGCGAGCCGCGGTCGCCCTCGCCCAGCAGCTTCCCGCCGATCAGCGCGGCGAACAGCATCGAGATCTCGCGCGCCGGTGCCACGTGCGAGACCGGCGCCAGCCGCACCGCGTACAGCACCAGGATGTAGGCCAGCGGGCTCACCAGCGCCAGGATGACCGCGTGCCACTTGTAGCGCCGCCACGCCTCGGAGAAGCCGGCGGGATCGCGCAGCAGCGTGGGCATCATGAACGGCAGCCGCACCAGGTTGCCGAAGTAGTCGATGAGCACGGGCCCGATCAGCAGCTTCTTGACGGAATAGCCGTCGAGCACCGTGTACACCGCGATCAGCACGCCGGTGGCCGCGCCCCAGCGCAGGCCGGCGTGCACGCGGGCGCGCTGCGCGGGGTCGTGCGCGGCGCGCAGCAGCGCCGGGCCGCCCGCGATGATGAACACGCCGCCGCACACGCACAGAACGCCCAGTCCGCTGCGAAGGGTCAGCGCCTCGCCGAGGAAGGCCACGGCCAGCAGCGAGCTCACCAGCGGGCCCGTGCCGCGCGCCACCGGATAGACCACGGTGAGATCGGATACCCGGTACCCCTTGAGCAGCACCTTGAAGTAGGCCAGGTGCGTGAAGCCGCTGAGGCCGATGAAGCCCCACTCCACCCAGCCCCAGCGCGGCACCTCGCGCCAGCCCAGCCACAGCCCGGCCGGGGCCCAGAACAACGCGAGCAGCAGGCCGCCCATCAGCACGAAGTGCCTGTTGCCACCGGTCTTCTTCGCGACGATGTTCCAGAACGCGTGCAGCAGGGCGGCGACGATCACCATCGCGAGGGCGGACAAGGGCATGGCGCGATTCTAGAATCGACCGTTCGCAATTTCGGGAGGAGACGATGCTGAGGATCCTGGGCAAGCCCACGTCGATCAACGTGCGCAAGGTGCTGTGGCTCTGCGAAGAGCTGGCGCTGCCGCACGTGCTCGAGCCCTGGGGCGCCGGCCTGCGCGATACCCACGAGCCCGAGTTCCTCGCGCTCAACCCGAACGCGCTGGTGCCGGTGCTGGTGGACGGCGACGCCGTGCTGTGGGAGTCCAACACCATCTGCCGCTACCTGGCCGGCCAGGCGGGGCGCGACGACCTCCTCCCGCGCGAGCCGCTGGCCCGGGCGCGCGTGGAGCAATGGATGGACTGGCAGGCCGGCGAGCTCAACAACGCCTGGCGCTACACGTACATGAACCTGGTGCGCCACAGCCCGGCCCACCAGGACGCGCAGGCGGTGGCGGCCAGCGCCGTCGCGTGGAACCGCCACATGGCCATCCTCGAGCACCAGTTGCAACGCGCCGGCGACCACGCCACCGGCGACGCGTTCACGCTGGCCGACATCGGGCTGGGACTGTCGGTGAACCGCTGGTTCATGACGCCCCTGGAGCGGCCGGCGCTGCCTCGCGTGCAGGCCTACTACGACCGGCTGGCCGAGCGCGCGGCCTTTCGCCTGC
>JACMOG010000854.1 GCA_014378125.1 Vitreoscilla sp.
CAACGGCCTCGTGGTGCGCCTGCCCGCGCTGCGCCACCGCAGCGACCTCCGCGCCGTGGCGCGCCGCATCCTGCTGGCCGAGGCGCCGCAGGCCACGCCGGCCATCTCCGCGAACGTGATGCGCATGTTCGAGCGCTACGCGTGGCCGGGCAACATCCGCCAGCTGGCCAACGTGCTGCGTACCGCCGCGGTGATGGCCGCGGGCGAGGGCGAGATCACCGAGGCGCACCTGTCAGACGACTTCCTCGAGGACCAGCGCGACACGCCGGCCGCCACGCCGACGGCGGCGGAGCGCTCGCTGGAAGAATCGGAGGTGGCGCTGATCCGTGCCGCCGTCGACGCCGCGGGCGGCAACATCTCCGAGGCCGCCAAGCGGCTGGGGATCAGCCGCAACACCATCTATCGCAAGCTGCGTTGAAAGCGGCCAGGCCCCGTCGGTTTTCACCGCGCGGCACGAGGACATTGGCAAGCCGATATCCTCGGCCGATATCGCCCGAGGATCCGCCGCCCATGACCGACACCCGCCTGCCCACGTACTTCATCTCGCACGGGGGCGGCCCGTGGCCGTGGATGAAGGAGCAGATGGGCGGCGTGTACGACCGGCTCGAGGCCGCGCTGGCGCGCATGCCGTCCGACATCGGACGCGCCCCGCGCGCCATCCTCATGTTGTCCGCGCACTGGGAGGCGCCGAATTTCACCGTGCAGAGCAGCCCGGCGCCCGGCATGCTCTACGACTACGGCGGCTTTCCCGACTTCACCTACCGCATCACGTATCCGGCGCCCGGCGCGCCCGACGTGGCCGTCCGCGTGCGCGAGGCGCTGGCGGCGGCCGGCATCGAGACGGGCGAGGACGCCGCGCGCGGCTTCGACCACGGCATGTTCGCGCCGATGGCCGTCATCTATCCGAAGGCGGACGTACCGGTGCTGCAGCTGTCGCTCAAGACCGGGCTGGCGCCGGACGAGCACCTCGCGCTCGGGCGCGCGCTCGCGCCGCTGCGCGACGAGGGCATCCTGATCGTGGGCAGCGGGCTAAGCTATCACAACCTGCGCGCGTTCGGCCCGGCGGCGCGCGCGCCGTCGGCGGCGTTCGACGCCTGGCTGGCGAGCACGCTGGCCATCGCCGACGCGGCCACGCGCTCGGCCACGCTGTCCGCTTGGGAGCGCGCGCCGGCCGCGCGTCTCGCGCACCCGCGCGAGGAGCACCTGCTGCCGCTGATGGTGGCGCTCGGCGCGGCCGAGGGCGAGGCGGCCACGCGGGTCTATCACGAGAGCGATTTCTTCGGCGGCATCACGGTGTCGAGCTATCGCTTTGGTTGAGGCGTCCACGCGCCCGCCCGGCGCGCTGCCGATGCTGGCGCTGGCCGCGTCGCTGGCATCGCAGAACCTGGGCGCCGCCATCGCGAAGAGCCTGTTCCCGGTGGTGGGCGTCGAGGGCATGACGGCGTTGCGCATCGGCCTGTCGGCGCTGATGCTGCTGGCGTTCTGGCGGCCGTGGCGCGCCCCGCTCGCGCGTCGCGACCTGCCCAACGTGGCGATCTACGGCGCGGTGCTGGGCAGCATGAACCTGTGCATCTACGAGGCGTTCGGCCGCATTCCCATCGGGATCGCCACCGCCATCGAGACCATCGGCCCGTTGGCGGTGGTGCTCGCGGCGTCGCGGCGGCCGCTCGACGTGGCCTGGGTGGTGCTGGCGCTCGTCGGCCTCGCGCTGCTGCTGCCGCTGGGCACCGATCGCCCGGTCGATCCGGTGGGCCTGCTGTTCCCGTCCGGCCCCGCCGCATCGTGGGCGTTGTACATCGTGTTCGGCAAGCGCGTGTCGATGCTGGCCCGCGGTCAGGCGGTGTCGCTGGGCATGCTGGCGGCGGCCTTGCTGACGGTGCCCCTCGGCGTGGCCCGTTCCGGTCCGGCCATGCTCGTGCCGTCGACGCTGCTGGCTGGCCTGGGCGTGGCGGTGCTGTCGAGCGCGGTGCCGTATTCGCTGGAGATGGCCGCGCTGCGCCGCCTGCCGCGGCAGGTCTTCGGCATCCTGGTGAGCGCCACGCCGGCCTTCGGCGCGGCCTGCGGCGCGCTGGTGCTGGGCGAGCGCCTGAGCGCGCTGCAGTGGGTGGCCATCGCCTGCATCATCGGCGCGTCGGCCGGCGGTGCCGCCTCGGCTCGCGAGGACCGCCCGCCGGTGGTCGAGCAATGACCGTGGCATTGGCGGACGTCCGGCGACGGGGGAACTCGATTGACACGGCGGCGAGACGGCACATGGACTCGTTCGATCAACCCGAGCGAGAGTGATCACATGAGCGTGCGCCAGGTCACTGTCGACGAACTCGTCGCGGCACTGGCCGGCGCGACCGCTCCCCTCGTCTTCGACGTGCGCGACCGCGCCACGCCGCTGGTCACGGTCGACGGCGGCGCCGACCTCGGCGGCGGCCGCATCGATCCCCGCGCCGGGCTCGCCGCCGCCACGCTGGCGGCGCTGGGCTACGCCAACGTGGCCGCGCTGGCCGGCGGCGTGGTGGCCTGGCGGCGCGCGGGACTGCCCGTGGTGTCGGGCGTGCAAACCTCCAGCCGCGCCTTCGGCCGTCGGGTCAACGATCTCTCGCGCGTGCCCCTGGTCGACGTGGCCACGCTGCGCCAGTGGCAGCGGGAGGGCCGGCGGGTGGCGCTGTGCGACGTGCGCAGCGCCGGGGAGCACACCGAGGGCTGTCTCCCGGGGGCGGTGTCCGTGCCCGGCTTCGAGGTGGTGTCGCACGCGCTCGACATGGCGGGCGAGGTGGACGCCATCGTGCTGTGCTCCAGCGCGCGCAGCCGCAGCCTGATGGCCGCACGCACGCTGGTCGACCTGGGCCTGGACGAGGTCGACGCCCTCGACGGCGGCACGCTTGCGTGGCAGCTCGACGGCCACGAACTGGAGGCTGGATCGCGGCGCCGTCGCGGGCCGCCGTCGCAGGCCGCGCGGCAGTTCGCCCACCTGGGCGCGGCGCGCCTGGCCAAGCACGTGGGCGTCCAGCGGATCGAGGCGCATCACCTCGCCGCGATGCCCTATGCCACCAGCGGCAACTTCAGCGTGTTCGACCTGCGCGACCGCGGCAGCCACGTGGTGGCCCACGTGCCGCGCAGCGTGTCGGTGTCCAGCGACCTGCTGATCGTGCGCAACGGGGAACTTGTGGCCGCGCGCGTCGCGCCGGTGGTGCTGGTGGACGACGATGGCGTGCGTGCGCTGCTCACCGGCGTCTGGCTGGGCCGGCTGGGGCTGCCACGCCTGTCCCTGCTCGCGGG
>JACMOG010000855.1 GCA_014378125.1 Vitreoscilla sp.
CACGGCATCGCCCTGGTCGTCGACCTGAAGCTCAACACGAGCGTGGCGGCCGGGTTCAAGAACGGCGACACCACCACGTACGCCATCGTGCAAGGCTTCGGCGGCGAACTGCAGCTGTTCGCCATCACCATCGATGCGGTGGCCCGCGCGGGCGCCAGCGACTACCTGGCCATCGGCATGCCCGGCTACCTGCACGCGAAGGACTTCGGCGCCCGGGCCATCGCCGTGCAGACCGATGCGAACGTGCCGCTGACCAGCAGCCTGGGCTCGTTGTTGCTGAACGGCACGGCGTCCATGACGGGCCAGCTCAACCTGTGGGCCAAGTGACCACGCCCCTTTCCGAGATGGAACCCTCATGCTGCTGATCCTCCTGGGCGTCGTCGCCGCCGCCATCCTCGGCGCGGGCGTGGCCTCGCGCCACGAACCGCTGAACCGTCCGCCGCTCGAGTACGAGCTCAACGTCGTGAAGATGAACGGCGCCAGCACCGGCAGCGTCGCGCCGGAGGCGGTGCAGATCTATCCGAACCAGTACTACAAGTACCTGCACGTCGTCCACCAGTCCTTCGACTACAGCTGCGGTTCCGCCGCGCTGACCACCGTGCTGCGCTTCCACCTGGGCCTGAACGTCACCGAGCAGGACGCGATGAAGGGCATGCTGGAGCACGGAGAGCAGGACAAGATCGTGGCGCGGCGCGGGTTCTCGCTGCTGGACATGAAGCGCTACGTCGCCACCCTGGGCAGCGACTCGGGCGGCTTCCGCGGCGACATGAACGACCTGGCCCAACTGGGCCAGCCCGCCATCGTGCCGATCGACTACGCGGGCTTCAAGCACTTCGTGGTGGTCAAGGGCATCCGCGAGGGCAAGGTCTTCATCGCCGACCCGTCGATGGGCAACATCGCGTTCTCCGTGCAGGAGTTCGCGGGCCTGTGGGACAAGGGCACGCTGTTCGTCATCTATCCCTCGAAGACGCATCCCGCCGTCGAATCCAGCCTGGCGCTCAACGAGCAGGAACTCGGCGCGATCTCGCCGGACCTGATCCGCGAGGACGTGGCCCTTCGTCCCGCCGACAACCGCGACGCGCTGGAGCACGCCGTGCAGGCGGGCCTGGGCACCATCACCTTCAAACATCAATGACCATGACAACGGCAATCCGCCAAGGCAAGACCGTGGCGCTGGCGACCGGGCTGCTGCTTGCCAGTGCCGCCGCTTGCGCGCAACCCGATACCCAGCCGGACTCTCCGGCGCCGGCCGCGCCCACCACGCCCGGCAACGCCGCCGCGACGTCGGGCCCCACGCCCCCCATGGTGCCGCCCACCGGCACGGCCGCCGACGCGCTGAAGAAGCAGGCCGGCGACGTCGACCAGGCCTCGCTGCTGAGGGACACGCTGAGCAAGACCGACCGCAGCTACTCGCTGCTGCGCGCCGGCCGCATCGCGTCGAACTACGACTTCAACTACAGCTACACCGGCAACGAGGCGATCGAAGTCGGCTACGACTCGACCTCCGCCATCGACCTGCTGCGCATCCAGACCACGCGCGCGCACACCCTCACCAACACGCTGTCGGTGGACTACGGGCTGCTGGACAACCTCACGGTCAGCGGCTCGCTGCCGTTCGTCAGCAAGTTCACGCAGAGCACCAAGTTCAGCGGCACCACCTATGGCTTCGGCGACATCAGTTTCGGCGCTCGCTACCAGCCCTTCGTGCAGAAGGCCGGCGGTCCCACCATCACCGTCACCAGCGCGCTGTCGCTGCCCACGGGACGCAGCCCGTACGAGCAGATCATCGGCCAGAACACCTCCACCGGCAACGGATTCGGCATGGGCACGCTGGGCGTGAACGCGTCGCAGGTGTTCGATCCGGTGGCGTTGTTCGGGTCGCTGAGCGTCAGCGCCGGCCGCAGCGTGAGCAACCTGCACCAGTTCAACGACGCGGACGGCAGCGTGCTCACCGGCCTGCAGCCGGGCACGACCATCGGCTTCGGCGCGGGCTTCACGTACGCGCTCTCGTACAACGTGTCTACCAGCGTGTCGTTCCAGGAAGGCGTGACCACCGCATCGCACATCACCTACACCTCTGCCGCCGACGGCCTGTCGCACTCGCGCGGCACGACGATGCAGGTGTCGGCACTCCTCAATTTCGGCCTCAGCGTGCGCGTGAGCCCGAAGACGTCGTTCAACCTGTCGGCGGGGATGGGCCTGACGACGGACTCGCCGGACTTCAGCCTCGGGCTGAACATCCCGCTCACCTTCGCGCTGTTCTGACGTGATGTCCCCGACCGTTCCGACGCGCGCCGTCCTCGCGGCCGCGCTGCTCGCCGCCGCCGTGCCCGCCCGCGCGACGCTCACCGAAAATCTGGCCGTGAGTCCCGTGGCGATGTCGATGGGCAACGCGGTGACGGCCGACCCGCCGGGCCTGGATTCGATCCACTTCAATCCGGCGGGCCTGGCGAGGATCAAGTCCGACACGCGCTCGGACACGATCTTCGGCGCCATGCTGCGCACCACCGCCGACTTCCACCAGCCGGCCGACTTCGACGTCGGCGGATGGACGGAAGACCCGCTGGCCGGCACGCATTCGGGCGGCAACAAGCAGGCCATCTTCATTCCCATCGCCGGCGTGGCCAGCCCGCGCATCCCGTTCGCGGTGGCCGCGGGACTGGGCCTGGCCTGGCACAAGGAAGGCTCGCCGTGGACCTTCGCCACCGGCACCTACGTGCCGCAGGCGGTGGGCATCGACCGCACCAAGAACCCGAACGACCCGGCGCGGTTCGACGGCAAGAAGGTGGTGATCCAGCGGCTGGTGTACCTGTCGCCGTCGGTGGGCTACCAGGTCAACGACAAGTTCAGCATCGGCCTGGCCATCCCGATCGCGCACCAGGGCTTCGCCCTGGACACCGACATGCGCTTCCCCAACAAGCTGCTGGGCATCATCGGCAAGCTGCAGGACGCCT
Organism: Vitreoscilla sp.; assembly: GCA_014378125.1. The sequence continues at coordinate 2,955 of JACMOG010000855.1, forward strand.
GGTGCGGCAGCGGCGGCAACCCGCTGGACACACTCGGCTTCGGCCTGTGCGGCACCGACGCCAAGGGCAACGTCAGTGGCCGACTGCGCCCGTTCAACAGCGTCGGCGAAATGAAGTTCTCCGGCACCTCGCCGGCCGACATCACGTTCAACGTCGGCGCGCTGTGGCAGCCCATCGAGAGCGTGGGCTTCGGCGCCGTGTACCAGTCGGGGTCGAAGACGGTCATCACCGGCGACTACAACTTCCACGCCGACCCGATGCTGCCCGAGTTCGTGCGGCACATGTACAGCTCGCTGTTCGGCCCGGTGGTGGCCGCGATGTTCGGTTTTCCCACCCACATCCCCACCGACCAGGGCGGCAACTTCACCCTGGTGATGCCGACCCCGGCGCATTGGCAGTTCGGCACCAAGATCAGGCCGATCGAGGGCGTGCAGTTCAACGTCGATGCCGGCTGGACCGACTGGGGCAAATGGAACAACCTGACGTTCCAGTTCGATCGCCAGGTCAACCTGCTGGAGATGGCGCGCCTGTTCGGCCAGGCCGACTCCAGCAAGCTGGTGATCCCGCGTGGCTACCAGAGCGTCTGGAGCATGGGCTACGGCATGCAGCTGGACGTGTGGGACGGCGTCAAGCTGCGCATGGGCTACGAGCCGCGCAAGAGCTCGGTGCCCAACAACAAGATCGACCTCATCGCGCCCATGCCCAAGCTCCCCGTCAAGAGCCTCGGCCTGAGCTACGAGGCCAAGGACGGCATGACGCTGGAGACCGGCTTCAGCTATGCCAAGGGCCACTACAACGTGCCCGCCAACACCGACTGCAACCTCAACTGCACCGATTTCTTCAACGTGATCTACAACCCGTACGCGGGTCTGGACGTGTCCGGCACGCTGGTGCTGCGCTACTTCGGCCTCAAGATCACGCAACCCTTCTGATTCCCAGGTCTCCTTCCATGCACGCTCCTCGCCGTCCCCGCCACGCCTTCGTTGCAGCCACGCTGCTGGTCGCCGCTTCCCTCGTCCATGCCCAGGTCCCGGTCGATGCCGAGAAGCAGAAGGTGATCGACCAGATCCTGACCTTCTGGCATCCCGAGAACTCGGTGGTGATGGCCGCGCAGCGACCGGGCGCCGACGCGCTCGAGAAGACGCGCATCGCGCTGCAGCAGGCCCAACTGCCCCAGGCCAAGTTCGACGCCGAGGTGAAGGACATCACCACCGACGTGCAGAAGTACATCGACACCGTGACGCCGCTGGCCACGGACAGCGCGAAGAGGAACCTGCCCACGACGGTCGTTCCCCTGCTCGCCCAGAATTTCTCGGTCGACGAACTCAAGCAGTTGCTCCTGCTGCTTCAATCGCCGGTCAAGGCCAAGTTCGAGAAGCTGATCCCGCAAGCCGACAAGGCGATCGGCCTGAAGGTGCAGCAGGACGCCGGCCCGGAGATCACCAAGCACATCCAGGAGATGACGAAGGCCGTCGGCACCAAGCTGCGCGCCGACCTGACGGCCGCCACCACCAACTGAGCGATCCGGCGATGACCTCTGCCCGCACGCTCGCCTCTCTCGCGTCCCTGTTCACGTTGGTCGCCTGCGGCGGCGGCGGGGGCGGCGCGTCGCCACCTCCGCCGCCGCCGCCCGCGGCGCAGGCGGTGCTGAGCCTGTCGC
>JACMOG010000078.1 GCA_014378125.1 Vitreoscilla sp.
GGCCGCCACCGCCCAGCCCAGGCCCGCCGCGCCGTCCCAGCCGCCCGCGCCGTAGGTGGCGGTGGTGGTGGACAGCAGCATTCCCGGACCCTGGCCGGGCATGCCCGTGAACAAAGAGATGTCGAAGGTCTCGCCGGCGGCGCCGCCGAGGATGTGGCCCGCGATGGCGTCGATGGTGGTGGCGTTGGCGAAGCTGACCTGTGCGGCCACCCAGTCGCTGCCGTCGAACACGAGCGGCAGGCCGGCGGTGCCGTTCGGCGTGCCGGTGTCGACCGCCGTGGTGGCGGCGTGCGCTGGCAGCGCGAACAGCGTGGCGATGGACAGCGCGGCGAGGAGTTGCTTGATCATGATCCGGCTCACGGGGCGATGAAGTATTGGCCCAGCAACTGCGTGGGACCGAAGGCGGAACTGAAGCCGTAGCCCAGGATGTCGACGCCGCCGTCGGCATGCACCTTCACGGTGGCCCAGGCGTAGTCGCGGTCGGTGGCCGGGTGGGCCAGCACGCCGGCCGTGGCCTGCGCGGCGGTCGGGTCGAACGGCGAGCCTCCGGCGCCCACGATCACCTGGTACGCGCCGCCCTTGGGCTGCGAGATGTTGTAGGTGTGCATGTGGCCGGTGAAATACGTCGCCCTGTACTGCTCGATCAGGTTCCAGAACGCGTCACGCCTGGCGGTGGTGGTGGGCGTGGCATCCAGGCCCGACCCCGCCACGCCCGGGGCGTAGACGTAGGTGTAGGCCGGCTTGTGGCCGAACACGAAGAAGCGCTTGGCGCCGCGGGCCTGCGCCGCTGCGAAGTCCTGTGCCAACCAGGCGGTCGGCGCCGACGTTTCCTGGCCCACCGGGTCGGTGTTGATCACCGCGAAGTGGTAGCCCTGGTAGTCGAAGCTGTACGACATCTTCGTCTGGTCGGTCTGCAGCGCGTCGGGGCCGATGCCGGCGGCCGGGCCGTAGTTCGCATTGGCCGGCGCGGCGCCCAGCACGCTGGCGAAGCGGGCGGTGTCGAGGATCAGGTCGCCCATGTTGGCGGCGTAGGCCTGCTCGTTCTCCACCTTGGACTGCTTCTGGCCGTCGCTGTTCTTCGGGCAGGCCTTGCACTCGGTCTCGTGGTTGCCGGGCACCGGAAACACGTAGGTGCCGGTCTCGGGGAGCGGCGCCACCATGCCGCGCCAGAACGCGTACTCGCGGTAGTGCTTCATCAGGTCGGAGCCGACGATGTCGGCCGTCGTGGCCGGCGCCACGGGCCCGGCGATCGCGCTCTGGGTGGCGTTGGACGTGTAGCCGAAGCCGGCCCAGCCGTAGCCGTTGATCATGTCGCCGTTGAAGAACAGCATCGTCGACTTCTGCGACTGGAGCGTGCGCAGGATGCGCGAGAACGCCTTGGTGTTCTGCAGCCAGGTCGCGTCCTGGCCATTGAGCGTGGCGCCCACGCTGGCCTGGTCGTAGTTGTTGGGATCCTGGCGCGAGTCGCCCACGGTTGAAAACGTCAGGACGACGGGGGTCGTGTCCTGGGCGCGGGCGGCTGGGGCCACCACGGCGGCGGCGATCGCCAGCAGCGCGGCGTTCCTGGCTGAGAAGTGCGTCATGTCATCCTGCTCGTTTGTTGTGTGCCTCGGCAAACTCGCGAGGTCGCAGCAATGTAGGAAGACGGCGTGACGGCTTCGTGAAGGATCCGTGACGCGACATGGGATTGGCAAGCGGGCGGCGCGCGACCGGCGCGCGAGCGCTACAGTGGCACCCGCCTTGCTTGTGCCACTCGTCGTCATTTGGCGGCGCCCCGAATCGGAGCATCCATGATCCACGTCCCCTGCCTGAACAAGACCGCCGTCGCCCTCGCCTTCCTGGCCGCCGCCAGCGTGGCCAGCGCACAGGGCGGCATCACCGAGGCGCCCGACAAGACCCGCGGCGCCACCAAGGTGCCGGCCAGCGGCGTCACGCTGGGAGGCCCGTCGACGAGCACCATCGCACCGAAGAAGACGCACAAGGCGATCGCCAAGGACAAGGCCAATGCCGCCTCCGCGGCGGCGTCGCAGTAGTCGGCGCTAGCCGAGTGGCGCAGGCGGCGCGCCCGGCGGCACGCAGTTCACCCGGCGCTCGGCCCAGTACGCCATGTTGCCCACGACGACGATGGAGCCCGAGATGACGGCGCTGGCCGCCGTCACGCCCAGGTTCACCAGCACCATGGCCTGGCAGCCCGGGCCGTTGCAGCCGTTGATCATGCCCAGTTGCACGGCCTGCAGCTCCATGTGGCGCGTCCACACCTGGCACCCGGGGTCGTAGCCGTCCTCCCTGACCACGGGCACCACCACGCAGCCGCCCAGGAGCAGGCCGGCCGACACCAGGGCGAGCAGGGTGCGAAGGGACGTCATGCCGGGCAGTATCCGCGGATCATTGGCGCGCCAGGGCCTGCGCGCGCCACGCCGAGGGCGCCGTGCCCGTCTCGCGCTCGAAGAAACGCGTGAAGTAGCCGGCGTCGCTGAAGCCCAGCTTGTAGGCGATGTGCTTGATGCTCAGCGTGGTGTAGGCCAGCTCGCGCTGGGCCTCCAGGCACAGCCGGGCGTGCAGCACCGCCAACGCCGGATGGCCCAGCACGGCGCGGCAGACGCGATTGAGCTGCGTGGTGGTGATGCCGATCTCGCCGGCGAACTCGCCCAGGGTGGGCTGCTCGCGGAAGCGCTCGTCCACCAGCGCGCGAAAGCGCTGCACGTGCGCCACCGACCGGTCGCCCACGCCCGGCGCGATGGCAGGCGCCGGCAGGCTGCGGCCCAGCGCCACGAACAGCACCGTCATGGCGGCATCGATCGCGCTGGCCCGCCACGGGGCGTGCTGCGTCTGCTCCTCGTGCAAGGCCTCCACGGCCGCCTTCACCGGCTTGCGGTGGGCCGCGGCGAACTGCACGCAGCGCGACGCCAGCACCCGTTCGAGCAGGCTCTCGTCGCGCGCCAGCAGCGTGCGCACGTGGGACTCGCGCATGGTGAAGACGATGCCGCGCACGTCGCTGGTCCAGCGAAAGCCGTGTACCGCCAGGGGCATCACGGTGATCACGCCGGGGCCGCGCAGCGCGTGGGCCTGGCCGTCGATGAGGATCTCCACCTGGCCCTTCTCGAACCAGAACACCTGCAGCAGCGACTCGTGGCGATGCGGCTTGATCTCCCACGAGTGCAGGCTGCTGCGCTCGGCGATGGACTCGGA
>JACMOG010000079.1 GCA_014378125.1 Vitreoscilla sp.
CATCACCGCGTTGCGAGGAAGAACCTTGACCGAACGCCCTCGGAATCCGGCCGTCCAGGCCGGATTCAAGGCGCACGTGCGGAGTCGAGCCAAGTGCATGCCAGTCGCTCCGCAGCGCGGGCACCCGACCCGCGCGAAGCGTTCACCCGTGACGACGGCTAGGCCCCCACGTGCAGATCGATCGCCCGTCCCGCCCGCTCCGCATCCCGCGGAGAGAACGCCAGCAGCTCGAAGTGGTACAGCGTGCGCGTGGCGCGGCGCTGGTGCTGGCGTTGAAGGTAGGCGAAGGCCTGGTCCAACGCGCGCAGCGTGGACACCTCGACGATCGGGTTGCCGAAGTTGTCGATGATCCAGAACCCGGCGTAGCCGGCGTCCAGCAGCGCCTGCAGGCGCGTGCGCCAGGCCTGCAGCGCGGCGTCGTCGGCGCCAAACTGGCACGACACGTGGAGCATCGGGCGCATGGCCGCGCACAGCGCCGCGGCGCCCGCCATGATCGCCGCGCCGTCGGCGCCCGCGTCGCAGGAGATCAGGCGCAGCCGCGTGGCGCCGCCCAGCGCGCCGCATTCGGACACCGCCGCGTCGATGCCGGGCAGCGCCGACGAGCCGAGCTGGGCGTGCTGCAGCTGCACGTTGGCCGGCAGGCCGCCGCCGCCGCCCAGCTCCTGCGCGTTGGCGCGCAAGTAGGCGAAGCGGGTGGCGTCCTTCTCGATGGCCAGCAGGCCCAGCGCCGGACGCGCCGAGTGCAGCGTCGCCAGCGTGGCGCCATGGCCCGCGCCGGCGATCACGGCCAGGTCGCCGTCGTCCAGCACCGCGGCGAGCGCGGCGGGCAGGCGCTGGTACAGCTTGTGCTCGCGCTGCAGCGCCGGCAGCGGGTGCGCGGCGGGCAGGCAGACGCGGGCGGTGCCCACGCGCAGCACCTGGTCGTCGGGGTGCGGCGTGGCCATGCGGCGCGCGGGCGCGGCGCCGTCGGCCGTCTCGGCCAGCAGCCGCTCCACGCCGTCGGCCATGGCCGTCCAGGTGAACTTGCGCGCCTGCACGCGGCCGCGCGAGACGAGCTCGGCGCGCACCTCGGGCCGCTGCACGAACTTCAGCAGCTCGAACATCTGGCCTTCCTCGTCCTTGCCGAGGTCGATGTACAACGTGGCCGGGCCGCCCACCTCGGGCAACGACGACGCGCGCGACGTGATGGCCGGACACTCGCAGGCCATCGCCTCGAGCACCGGCAGGCCGAAGCCTTGGTAGCGCGACGGGTAGACCAGCGAGATGGCGCCGGCGTAGGCGCAGCGCAGGTCGAGGTCGTCGAGCAGCACCACGTGCACCTCGGCGTCGCCGGCCAGCGCGCGGCACTGCGCGTCGAGCTCGCCGCCGCCGGTGCAGACGATCGAATAGTTCCTGCGCTCGTCGCCGAAGTGGGCGAAGCCGGCAAAGAACAGCTGCGCGTTCTTGTAGCTGGTGCGCGTGCCCGAGGTCATGAAGTACGGCCGCGTGATGTGGTGGCGGCGCTTGAAGTCGGCCACCTGCTCCGGCGTGGGCGGCGCGAAGTCGCAGCCCGTGTAGTCCACCTGGATGTCCACCGGGCGGCCGGCGAAGCGCTGGAAGTCGCGCGCGGTGCTCTCCGAGATGGCGGTGAACTTCTTCGCGTATTCGAACGCCAGCGTCTTCTGCTTCCACATCGGGTAGTTCATGTCCGCACCGAGCACCTCGGGGATCATGTCGTACACCATGCCCACCGACGGGGTGGTGAGCGGATAGCTGTAGTAGCTGGAGATGAACGCCGCGGCGCCCACCTCGTCGCACACCTGCTGCACGATGCGGCGGTCGCCCTCGAGGTCGGCGTAGTTCAGCGCCGGGGCGTCGTGGTAGCGGATGCCGGGCACGCGCGGCGCCGTGCGCGCGCGGTCGATCACCACCAGGCGGCGGCCGAACTCGGTGGGCGCCCACAGGCCCAGCAGCGTCATCCACACGCGGGCGATGCCGGTGCGCCCGAGCTGGAAGAAGACGCCGTCGACGACGATGGGTGATTGCGAATTGGTCATGGTGCGTTTCAGGCGGCGCGGCGAGCGGCGTTGGCCAAGGCGGCGGGAGACACCAGCTGCACCGGGACGGTGGCGGCGCGGCACATGTTGCGGATGACGTCGTCGACGTCGGTGCGCGCGGCCCAGCCCAGGCGCTCGAGCGCGCGCGCGGGATTGGCGGCGCCCCAGCGGATGTCGGACGGCCGCAGCAGCGCGGGGTCGGTGGTGACGTGCTGTTGCCAGTCCAGGTCGAAGGCCTCGAAGGTCTTCTGCACGAAATGGGCGAGCGACACGGTGCGGCCGGTGGCGATCACGAAGTCCTCGGGCGCGACCTGCTGCAGCATCAGCCACATCGCCTCGACGTACTCGGGCGCCCAGCCCCAGTCGCGATGGATGTCGATGTTGCCCAGGCGCAGGCGCTCGTTGGAGCCGGCCGCGATGCGGGCGGCCGAGCGCACGATCTTCTGCGTGACGAAGTGCGTGGGACGCAGCGGCGACTCGTGGTTGAACAGGATGCCGGTGCAGGCGAACAGCTTGTACGCCTCGCGGTAGTTCGACACCAGGTTCTGCGCGCACACCTTGGCCACGGCGTACGGGCTGCGCGGGCTGAACGGCGTCGCCTCGCTGGCCATGGCCGTGCCGGTGTCGCCGAAGCACTCGCTCGAGCCGGCGTTGTAGAAGCGGATCGGGCGGCCCACGAAGCGGATCGCCTCGAGCAGGTTGAGCGTGCCGATGGAGATGCTCTCGATGGCCTCCACGGGCTGCTCGAACGACATGCCCACCGAGGTCTGGCCGGCCAGGTTGTAGATCTCGTCGGGCTCGCTGCGGGTGATGGCGCGCAGCACGGTACGGAAGTCGCTGGGCATCATCGACAGCACCTTCACGCGCTCGTCGATGCCCAGCGTCTTGAGACCGTCGCGATTGAGCGCGTTGGCGTCGCGCGAGGTGCCGAACACCTCGTAGCCCTTGGACAGCAGCAGCGCGGCCAGGTAGGCCCCGTCCTGCCCGCCGATGCCGCACACCAGCGCGCGGCGCGGTGCGGTGGTGATGGTGGCGTCGCCCATGATCAGCTCAGCGCGTCTTCGGCGCCGCCCAGTTGAGTCTTGCGCCACATGGCGGTGTAGATGGCCTCGAGGTTGCGGGTGAACGCGTCGGCGTCGCACAGCGCGTTGGTGGGCTGCGAGGCGATCAGCTGCGCCTTCAGCGCGGCCAGGCGTTGCGGATCGCGCGCCAGCTTCAGGGCCAGCGCCTCGTAGTCGGCCAGCGAGGTCGTCACCAGCTCGGGGATGCCGGCGGCGTGCAGCAGGCTGCCCGCCACGCGCGACGGGAACGCGCCGCCCATGCAGGTGACCACCGGCAGGCCCGACATCAACGCGTCCGCGCAGGTGGTGTGGGCGTTGTACGGGTGGGTGTCGAGGAACAGGTCGGCCTGGCGGTAGCGCGCCAGGTGGTCTTCGACGCGCGGCACGCGCTGGGCGAACACCAGGCGACCCGGATGGACGCCGCGAGCGCCCGCCTCGCGGCGCAGGTTTTCCTGCGACAGCGGGTTGCGCGACATCAGCCACAGCACGCTGCCCGGCACCTCGCGCAGCAGGTTCATCCAGACGGCGAACACGTGCGGGGCGATCTTGTAGTCGTGGTTGAACGAACAGAAGACCACGCCCTCTTCCGGCAGGCCGCATTCGGCGCGCGTGGGCGTGCGGTCGGCGATCTTCAGGCCCGAGGCCGCCGGCAGGTAGGCGTCGGGCAGGTAGACCACCTGCTCGTTGTAGAACTGCTTGTGCTCGGGCGGGATCACGTGGCGGTCGGCCACGATGTAGTCCATGTATTTCGTGCCCATCGTGCCCGGGTAGCCGAGGTAGTTCACCTGCGCCGGCGCGGGCCGCATGCTGAAGATCTCGCTGCGCGAATCCGACGTGAAACCGGCCAGGTCGATGGCCACGTCCACCTCCATCTCGCGCATCAGCTCGGCCACGCGGCGGCTGTCCATCATGCGGGCGTCGACGAAGTGGTCGAACGTGTCGAGCATGCGCTGGCGCAGGCGGCTGTTGTCGCCGGCGCCGATGGAGATGGCGATGGTCTCGAAGCGCGTCTTGTCGTGGCGCTCGAAGATGCCGGCCATCAGGTGGCCCACCGGGTGCTCGCGCAGGTCGGGCGACACGTAGGCGATGCGGATGCGGTCGTGCTTGTAGCGCTCGCCCGTCCACAGCGGCGCGTGGCGAACCGGGTAGCGATGGTTGGCGAAGATCTCGGCGCACTGGTGGTGCACGGCGGCCGAATCGGTGATCGACATCACGCCCAGCGACTTGGCCGAGGCCTTGCCCGACCCGATGCCGGCCAGCACGCGCGCCACGTCGGCGTCGAAGTGCGACCAGTCGCAGATGTGCATGCGCTCGTAGCAGATCGAGCCGATGCCGTATTCGAAGTCGGGGTTGATCGCCAGCAGGCGGTCGAACATGGCGATCGCCTCGAGCGGCTTCTTGAACTCGGTGAGCATGATCGCGCAGTTCGACAGCGCGTTCTGGTGGTTCGGGTCGACGACCAGCGCGCGGTTGAAGCGCTCCAGCGCCGGCAGGTGCTGCAGCATCTCGCGCAGCAGCGTGCCGCTGTTGATCAGCGCCTCGACGTAGTCGGGCTTGACCGCGATGGCCTGGTCGTAGCTTGCCAGCGCCGCCTCGCGGCGGCCCAGGCGCTGCAGCACCGAGGCGTGCGCGAACCACAGTGGCGCGAAGCCGGGGTTGGCCTTCACGCCGCGTTCCACCAGCGGCAGCACGCGTTCGGGCCCGCCCTTGCCCAGCAAGACCACGGCCAGCGAGTAGATGGCGATGCCGTCGTCGGGGAAGTGCGTGAGGTACAGCTCGAACACGGCCTGGGCCTGGTCGATCTGGCCGGCGTTCTGCAGCTTGATGCCTTCGACCAGCAACGAGCGGTCGATGACGGCCGCCTCGGTCGGCGTGGCCTGGGCGGCGGCATATGCCGCGCCGATCACCGCGTTCTGGACGCCGCCGGACGGGTGTGCGGCGGTGGCTTGCGGGGTGACCTGGCTGGGATGCATGCGGCGGCTCCTGGGAAAGCGGATTCGAATGCATGCATGGTCGCGCGTCGAGTCGCGGGCCGATCGGACGAAAAGCCGCCCGCGGGCGGCCTATATCGGCGCTGTGGCTGGACACTTGAGCGCTTCCCGGTCATCCTGCGCGCCGTGCCCGTCATCCTGCGCGCAGTCGCAGGATGACACGGCGACGTCACTGCAGGTGGACGGCCAGCCCCAGGCCCAGCGACCACAACAGCGCGTTGCTCTGCTGGGTGTCGTACAGCGCGTCCACGTACTGCACCCGCATGTTGTAGTGGTCGCCCTCGGCGCCCATCACGTCGAACAGCGAGCGCCGGCCCAGCTGCTGCCACTGTTGCAGCGTGAAGTTGCGCACCAGCTCGCTGTTGTGGAGGATCTCCACGATCTGACGGGCCCGCTGCATGGCGTGCTCGGCCTGCTCGTGCACCTCGGCCATGCGGTTCTTGCGCGCCTCCAGCACGTCGTCGCGCTGCAGCCGGGCCGCCGCGGCGCGCTTGCGTGCCGAGCTGGTGGTGTAGGTATTGGCGGCATTGAAGAGCTGCCAGCTGACCGTGACCCCACCGGACATCGAGCGCGAGTTGCCTGCCCCGCCCGACTTGGTGGCCGCCACCAGCACGCCCAGCTGCGGCTTCTGGCCGTCGAGGATGGCGCGCACGTAGCTGTCCATGGCGTCGGCCTGGGAGTCGAGCTGCTGCACGTCGGAGGTGCGCGCGGCCATGGTCAGCAGGTCGTCCAGGGCCGGCGTGTCCAGCATCACGGAGGTGATGCCTTCCACCGGCGGCAGGTCGTTGCCCACGAAACGGCGCAGGCGCACCTCGGCCAGGCGCTTCTGCGACAGGCTCTGGTCGCGCGACAGCTCGGCCTGCTGCTGCGTCTTCCTGG
>JACMOG010000856.1 GCA_014378125.1 Vitreoscilla sp.
AGACCCCGCCGTGCGCCAGCATGGACCCTGCGACTACGCGCAGGATGACACGCAATTGGCGCGGTGATGACGCCGTTGACGAGGTGATGCCCCCCTTCGTCGGTCAAGAGAAGGGGCGTTGGAATCGCGACGCGAAGTTCGCGTCAAGCCCGATGGCGCGTGAATCGGCCGGGCGCGGGCATCGTCGCGGCCTCGACGGCCCGACGATGCCAAGACCACCTCAAGAATTCGCGAATTTCTTCCACCAGCGAATGTCGTCTGCGGGCCGCCCATGCGCGGAACGGCGAGGCGGGGGAGTCTCTTTTGTGAGGTAAAGGAGGAGGAGGCCGCAGGCCGGCGGGGGACACGAACAAGAGAGACTCCCCCGGTGAGTCGTGACTGACCCAGCGCGCCCCGCCACACCTTTGAGTCGTGACTGACCGGCGATGCACCAAGTACAGGGGCCTGGCCCCTTTCGGTCAGCCCTTGGCCACGTGCCAGACGTTGCCCTTGCCGTCACCCGTGGCGTCACCCGCCTTCGCATCCTTCACGAAGGTGTACAGCGGCCAGCCCTTGTACGCCCACTGCTTCGATCCATCGTCGCGCGTGACGACGGACCAGTCGCCCGACGCGGCGTCGGACGGCTGCGCCGCGAGCGGCGGCCAGTTCGTGGCGCACGGGCCGATGCAGGTGCTCTTGCCGCTGTTGGCGGCGTCCTTGTCGTAGGTGTAGAGCGTGGCGCCCGCGGGCGTGGCCAGCACGCCGTTGGCGGGGGTGGCGGGCGCGGGCCCGCTCGCCGCGACGGCGACGAGCGTGAGCAGGGTGAGGGCGGCCGCGGCGGCGGTGGCTTTGAGCATCAGGTTCTCCTTTTGTGATGATGATGGGCAGGTCATTTGGAGGCGGCCAGCAGCGCCTGCTGGTAGTCCGTCTTCACGAAGCCCGCGAACTTCGTCTCGGTGGTGGCCAGGAACTCGCGTGAGCGATACGCGTCGGCGATGTCCTTGACCCAGGGCGCGTCCTTGTCCGCGGTGCGGATCGCCACGACGTTCTGGTAGGTCGGTCCGGTCTTCTCGAGCACCAGGGCCTCGGTGATCTTCAGGCCCGATGCCAGCGCGAAGTTGCCGTTGATGAACGAGTAGTCGGTGTCGTCCAGCGAGCGCGGAAGCTGCGCGGCCTCGATGGGCACCAGCTTGATCTTCTTGATGTTGACCGCCACGTCCCGCTCCGATGCCTTGATCGGATCGACGCCGTCGCGCAGCTTCACCCAGCCGAGGTCCTGCAGCACCACCAGGGCGCGCGCCGCGTTGGTGGGGTCGTTGGGCAGCGCCACGACGGCGCCCTCCCTGACCGCGAGGTCCTTGTGCTTGTGGCTGTACAAGGCGATGGGAGCCGAGCGCGCCGCCTCGGCCCGGGTGGTGGCGGCGATGAAAACGCACTCGGCATGGCGCGCCGCGAAGCGCTGTCCGCGGCCCGAGCTGCCGGCCTGGAACAGCACCGGCGTGCGTTGCGGCGACGGCTCGGCCAAATGGATGCCCTCCACGTCGAAGTACTGGCCGTGGTGGACGACGGGATGGATGCGGGCCGGGTCGGCATAGACCCGGCCGGCCTTCTCGCGCCGCACCGCGCCGTTCTCCCAGCTGCCTTCCCACAGCTTGTAGAGCACGTCGAGATATACGGCGGCGCGGTCGTAGCGCTCGTCGTGCGGCAGCTGCGCGGCCAGGCCCATCGCGCGCGCCGCGCTCTCCAGGTAGCCGGTGACGATGTTCCAGCCGACGCGCCCGCCGCTGAGGTGGTCGAGCGTGGAGAAGCGCCGCGCCAGCAGGTAGGGCGCCTCGTAGCCCAGGTTGACGGTGACGCCGAAGCCCAGGTGGATCGTGCCTGCGGCCATCGCGGAGACGAGCAGCATCGGGTCGTTGACCGGCAGCTGGATCGTCTCGCGGGCCGTCAGGTCGACGCTGCCCTGGTAGACGTCGTACACGCCCACGACGTCGGCCAGGAACAGGCCGTCGAACAGCCCGCGCTCCAGCGTCCGGGCGAGGCCCGTCCAGTACGGCAGGGTGGCGTAGGCTATCGAGCGGATGCGTCCACAGGCCGTGCTGGATGTGGCCGACGCAGTTCATGTGGAACGCGTTCAGCAGGATATTTTTCTTGGTCATCGTGATCTCAGATCGCGTGCGCCGCCTGCAGCGCATGGAAGACGCGCGCCCGCGGGGCGGCGAGCGCCAGGTCGTCGCGCGTGCGAGGGCGCGTGATTGGCACCGGCACCTGCTCGCGCAGGCGGCCGGGGTTGGCGTCGAGCACCAGCACGCGATCGGCGAGCCACGCGGCCTCGTCGATGTCGTGCGTGACCATCAGCGTGGCGATGCCCTGGCGCCGCACCAGGCCCACCAGCAGGTCCTGCAGCTTCATGCGCGTGAACGCGTCGACGGCGGAGAACGGCTCGTCGAGCAGCAGCACCCGCGGCTGTCCGGCCAGGGCGCGGGCCAGCGCGACGCGCTGCGCCTGGCCGCCCGACAGCTCGCGGGGCAACGCGGCGCCGCGGCCGGACAGGCCCACGTCGTCGAGGATCGCGGCCACGCGCGGATCGTCGCGTCGCGCGCCGCCGGTCTCGAACGCGATGTTGTCCGCCACGCTGCACCATGGAAACAGCCGCGGCTCCTGGAACACCACGCCCACCTCGCGCGTGGGCGCGTCGTGCGGGCGGCCGCCCACGCGCACGAAGCCCTCGAACTCGCGATCGAGGCCGGCCGCGATGCGCAGCAACGTGCTCTTTCCGCAGCCGCTGGCGCCCACCAGGCAGACGATCTCGCCCGGCGCCACGCGCACGCGCACGTCGTCGAGGACGCGGCGTCCGCCGAATCGCTTGACGCGCACCTGCACGTCCAGCGCGGAATCGGCCGTCGTCACGCGCCGTCCTGCGCGTCGAGCGTGTCGCGCCAGCGCAGCAGCCGTCGCTCGAGCCGCGCCATCGCGGTGTCGCTGAGCTTGCCCAGCGCGGCCAGCAGCACGATGGCGGCGAGCACCAGGTCGGCCCGGCTCGTCTCGCGGCCGTCGGTCAGCAGGTAGCCCAGCCCGCTGCTGGCGGCGATCAGCTCGCCCGCCACCATGAACATCCAGGCCAGGCTCAGGCCGTTGCGAAGCCCCGTCATCACCGAGGGCAGCGCGGCGGGCAGCAGCACGCGCCGCACCAGCGCGAACGAGTCGAGCCGCATGAGGCGCGCCACTTCCACCAGCTTGCGATCCACCCCGCGGATGCCGGCCACCACGCCCATGTAGACCGGAAAGAACGCGCCGATGGCGATCATCGCCAGCTTGGGCGCCTCGCCGATGCCCAGCCACAGCAGCAGCAGCGGCACCCAGGCCAGCGACGGGATCGCGCGCGGGGCCTGGAAGCTGGGGTCGAGCAGCGAACGCGCCGTGGCGGACAGGCCCACCAGCGAGCCGACGGCCACGGCCAACGAGGCGCCGATGGCATAGCCTGCCGCCACGCGCGCGGTGCTGGCGGCCACGTGGCCGGCCACCGTGTGGCCGCCCAGGTCGAACAACGCGCGTGCCACGTCGCTGGGCGTGGGCAGCAGGTTGGACGTGACCCAACCCAGCCGGCCCGCGATCTCGGCGGCGGCCAGCGCCGCCAGCGGCAGCGCCCACGCCAGCAAGATAGCGCGCCCGCGTCCGCGCGCGGGTCGCGCCGGCGCGGGGTCGGCGTCATCGGCCGACAGCGATGCACCCCACTGCGACGCGTGGCTGTAGTCCAGCAGTATGGTGGGATCGGCCGTCATCGCGTCGCCGGCTTACGCGTGCTTCACGGATCCGGCGAAGCGGGTGTCCACCAGCTCGGCCACGGTGCGGTTCAGGTCGACGCCCGGCTTGACCAGCGCCTCGGCCTGCAGGATGGGCGACGCCGCCTGCAGCGCGTGCACGTGCTCCGACGACGGCCACGGGTTGCTCAGGTCGGTGCGCAGCTTGAGCTGAAGCAGCGCCACCTTCAGGCTCACTTTGGCCTCGTCCGACAGGATCTTCGCGGCCTCGGTGGAATTGGCCAGCGTCCACTGGCGGGCGCGCTCATAGCCGGCGATCACGCGATGCACCTCGGCCGGCCGTTGCGCCAAAAAGTCCTCGCGCACGTTCAGGAAGCCGTAGGTGTTGAACGACACGTTGCGATAGAGCAGCCGCGCGCCGCTGTCCAGCTCCGCCGACGCCATCAGCGGATCGAGGCCGGCCCACGCGTCGACCTGGCCCTGGCGCAGCGCGGCCAGGCCGTCGGCGTGCTGCAGCGGCACGTGCTCGATGTCGCTCTTCTTCAGGCCCACGGTCTGCAGCGAGCGCAGCAGGAACAGGTACGGATCGGTGCCCTTGGTGGCGGCGACCCTCTTGCCCCTGAGGTCGGCCAGTGACTTGATGGGGGAGTCCTTGGGCACCACCAGCGCCGTCCATTCCGGGCGCGAGAAGATGTAGGGCGTGCGGATCGGATTGCCGTTGGCCTTGGCCAGGAGCGCGGCCAGGCCGGCCGACGAGCCGATGTCGATGCTGTTGGCGTTGAGGTATTCCAGCGCGCGGTTGCTGCCGGCGCTCAGCACCCATTTCACCGAGGTGCCGTCCTTGCGGAAGTCGTCCTCCAGCCAGCCGAAGTGCCTCAGCACCAGGCTGGTGGGCGAGTAGTACGCGTAGTCCAGGCGCAGCTCTGGCAGCGGCGCGGTCGACAGCGCCCGGGCGGCCGTACCGGCGAGGCCGCCGGCGGCGGCGCCGGCCAGCTGGAGGATGTGACGACGATTGATCAAGAAGGCTCCAACGAGGTTGTTGTCAGGAATACGAACCGGGCTCGGGCACCTGGCCGGACAGCGCGTGGCGCCCGATGTCGCGCAGCTTCACGTCCACCGGGTCGTGCAGCGTGTGCACGCGGGCGTTGCGCCAGAACCGGTCGAGACCCAGCTTCTCCGAGGTGGCGCGCGCGCCGGTGAGTTCGAAGAACTGCGAGCTGATCTCCAGGGCGGCGCGGTGCGCGAGCACCTTGGCCTCGGAGATCGACAGCGCCAGTTCGCCGCGCTGCCGAGGCTCGAGCGCGTCGCCGAGCGCGAACGCGGCGTCGAGCTGCCGAGCCGCGTCGTCGGCCACGCTCGCGGCGGCTCGGATGAGCAGCCGCAGCTCACCGTAGCGGTGCTGCACGATCGGGTCGTCGATCGCCCGAGCCACGTCCGAGCCGGCCCATGGGCGCGACTGCTGGCGCGTATAGACGCGGGCCTCGTCGAAGGCGCCGATGGCGATGCCCAGGTACAGGTTGGCCATGATCAGCTGCGACACCAGCGTGCGCAGCGTCATGCGCGGCGTGGGCGTGGCGCCCGGGCCCACCAGCACGTCGGCCGCCGCGATCTCCACGCCCTCGAACTCCACCGTGCCGCTGTCGGTCTGCTTCTGGCCGAACGCGTCCCAGTCGGCGCGCACGCGCAAGCCCTCGCGGCGCGTGCGCGTGGTGGCGATCACCAGGCTCTCCGAGGGTCGATGCCAGGCCGACACCACCATGCGATCCGAGCCCACCGAGCCGGACGAGAAGCTCTTGAGGCCGTTGAAGATCCAGCCATCACCGGCCTCCGTGGCCACAGCGCGCTGGTCCAGCGGGTTGAGCGCGTTGCCCCAGAACAGGCGGCGTCGGGCCGTCTCTTCAAGCTCCTTCTCCTGCTGCGCCTTGGTGCCGTACAACACCAGCGTGGCCACCTGCAGGTGATGGAAGCCGTACAGGTGCGCCAGCGCGCTGTCGGCCTGGGCGATGCGGCGCAGCGTGGCGTAGAACAGCGGCCAGTCGGCGCCGAGGCCGCCGAACTCGGTGGGAATCGTGAGCCCGAGCAGGCCGCTGGCGCGGATGAACTCGCGCTCCTCGGCGGCATGGCCGCCGGCGCGGTCGCGTTCCACGGCGGTGGCGGCGAGCTGGTGTGCCAGCCGGTCTGCCGTCTGGAGGATCTGGTCCGGGGAGTCGAGGAAGGGGTTCATGCCGCTCAGAATGCCGAAACCATGGAGCCCGCTAACTTTTCCGACACGTAGGTGCGGACTTCAGGCGACTGGTATGCCTTCACCAGCTTCGCCACCCAGGGCTTGTCCTTGTCGGCCCTCGGCGATCTGCGCGTGCGGGCCGGGGGTGACGCCGAGGCGGCATGGGCGCTGGTGATGCTGGTCACCAGCGCCAGGCCGGCGGCAAGAAGGTGCGTGCAGAGGCGAAGACGGGACATCGGGCGGGAATCCTTGGACGAGACCCGACAGTGTTTTCCGCGCAGGCGGTATCCCGAACGAAGCTTTTCTCACTTGCTTCGAACTTCCGCGCCGGGACGCGTACCGATTCCGTGTGCATGCGGCACCGGGCAGACCGATTGAATATATAGTGGTACTAAAGTGGTTCGAGTGGATCGAGCTGCGCCCGAATACCGCCGCCAGGACGCCCATGCTTCTCTCCGCTCCATCGCCTGTCTGGCGCCTCTTGCTCGCGCTGGCCGCTTCGAGTGCGTTCCTGGCATCGCCGGCATGCGCCGCCAATCCGGCGACAGCGCCCGCAGCGCCCGCAGCGGCGGCCTCCGCGCCCTACGCGCTGTTCGGCGGCAAGCCGCTCGAGTTCGAGCGCAGCGGCGGCAAGATCGTCGGCGTCTATACGCCCAACTGGCAGCCCGCCGCGCTGGTGGACGCGCTGCACGGCGACAGCGTGACGCACATCGTCTACGCGTTCCTGCACGTGTGCGGCCCGGGCCAGCTGCCCGAGGACGCGCCCAA
Organism: Vitreoscilla sp.; assembly: GCA_014378125.1. The sequence goes on from JACMOG010000856.1 coordinate 6,730, forward strand.
GTGCGTCGGCAAGGGCGACTTCCAGCTGGCCACCTCGCCCATCGACGACACGTTCGACGCTGCCTTCGCGCGGCTGAAGGCGCGCGCGCCGCACGTCAAGGTGGTGGCCTCGGTGGGCGGGTGGGGCGGTTCCGATCCGTTCTTCCACATCGCCGACGCCGCCGCGCCGCGCGCCACGTTCGCGAAGTCGGCGGCCGGCTTCCTGCGCGCGCACCCGGCCTTCGACGGCATCGACATCGACTGGGAGCATCCCACCAACAATGGCGCGGCCAACGGGGTGCAACTGGGCGCGCCGGCCGACGGCCAGGGGTATGCGGACCTGATGGCGGCGCTGCGCTCGTCGCTCGACACGCTCACCGCCGAGAACGGCCACAAGTACCTGGTGACGGCGGCGATCAACACCGACCGCGCGCTGGTGGGCAAGGTGAACTACCGCGACGCCGCGAAGTCACTCGACTACATCTTCATGATGACCTACGACTTCTACGGCAGCTGGACGCCAGGCACCGGCAACCATGCGGCGCTGCTTGCGAGCGCGCCCGACGCGGGCGATGGCCTGGATGTCGCCGTGAAGACGATGACCGCCGCCGGGGTGCCTGCCGCCAAGCTGGTGGCCGGCGTGGCGATGTATGGCCGCGGCTTCACGGGCGTCGCGGCGCCGGCCGCGGGGCATGGCTTCAGCGGCCTGCCGCACACCGGCACGTATCCCGCGCCCGAAGGCGCCAGCGACTACCGCGAGCTCGCCGCGCGCTACCTCGACCGCAACGGCCGCGGCCGCCACGGCTACCAGGCGATCCTGGATCCGCACACGCAGTCGTGGAACCTGTACAACGCCCACAGCGCGCTGTTCATGGGCTATGACGATCCGCGCGCGGTGCTGGCCAAGGGCGCGTTCGTGCGCCAGGCCGGCCTGGCCGGCGTGTTCGCGTGGGAGCTGTCGCAGGACAACGGCGACATCCTCAACGCGATGAACGCCGGCGTCGGCAACGCGCTTCTTCAGCCCTGAAACAACGGCGCCAGCTCGCGCCGCGCGGCATCGACGAACGCCCGCGTGCGCGCCGGCAACAGCCGGGCGTTCGGATAGACGACGCTCACCGGCTGGCGCGGCGGTTCGAAGGGCGCCAGCACGACGCGCAGGCGGCGCGCCTGCACCGCGTCCTGTACCTGGTACGAGAAGAACTGCCCGAAGCCGGCGCCCTGCTCGCACGCGAGCAGCGCCGCGCCGGCGTGGTTGAAGTCCAGCGGGCCGTCCACCGGCACGTGCAGCTTGCGGCCGCCGTCCTGGAACGCCCAGCCCGCTCGCACCGGCTTGGCCAGGCGAATGCAAGGGCGCGAGCGCAGCTCGGACGGATGCGCCGGCACGCCCGTGCGGCGCAGGAAGGCCGGGCTCGCCACCACCACGTGGCGCACCTCGCCGAGCCGAAGCGCGACCAGCGACGAGTCCTCCAGCGCGCCGATGCGGATGCCCACGTCCATGCCCTCGTCGACCAGGTCGACGAAGCGATCGTGCAGTTGCAAGCTGCAGCGGACGCGCGGATTGGCGGCCACGAAGCGCGTGACGAAGTCGGCCACCACGCGCTGGCCCAGCAGCACCGGCGCGGTGACGGTGAGCTGGCCGCGCGGCGCCTGCACCTCGTCGGCCAGGCTGGCGTCGGCCTCGGCCACGGCCGCGAGGATGTCGCGGCTGCGCGCCAGGTATTGCAGGCCTTCCTGCGTGAGCGCGATGCGACGCGTGGTGCGCTGGAACAGGCGCGCGCCGAGGTCGGCCTCCAGCGCGGCCAGGCTGCGCACCACCGCCGGCAGCGACATGCCCAGCGCCGCGGCGGCCGCCGTGGGGCTGCCGTCGTCGGCGATCTGCACGAAGGTCTTCATCGCGCGTAGCTTGTCCATGCCGGCATATTAATCCGCCCGACGCAACAAACAACTCCGTCGGGCGATGTTTACTGCTTCCGGCGGAGGCGCGATGATGCGACCTCGATTCCAACGGAGGCCCCATGGCCGGAACCCAACACCTGTGGCTGTTCATCGTCTCGGGACTGCTGCTCAACATCACGCCCGGGCCCGACTCGCTGTTCATCATGGCGCGCAGCGCCACGCAGGGCTGGCGTGCCGGCTTCGTGGCGTGCTGGGGCATCGGCAGCGGCGTGTTCGTGCACGTGTTCGCGGCGGCACTGGGGTTGTCGGCGCTGCTGGCCACCTCGGCCACCGCGTTCACCGTCGTCAAGATCGTGGGTGCGGGCTACCTCGTGTGGATCGGCATCGGCATGCTGCGCGTGCACGCCGGCGCCGATGCGTCGCTCACCGCGGAGGCGACCGCCCCGCGCGTGAACCGCTATCGCGACATCTTCCGCCAGGGCTTCCTCACCAACGCGCTCAACCCGAAGGTGGCGCTGTTCTTCCTGGCGTTCGTGCCGCAGTTCATCGCGCCCGACGCGCACTCCAAGCCGTTGGCGTTCATCGTGCTGGGCGTGATCTTCGACGTCAACGGCATGCTGTGGTGCCACTCGCTGGCGCTGTTCACGGCGTTCGCCAGCAGCCGGCTGAAGGTGGGCGCCTCGGTGGGCCTGCGGCTCAACCGCACGCTGGGCGCGCTGTTCGTCGCCCTCGGCGCCAGGCTGGCGCTGGCCTCGCGCTGAGTCGGCCATGGCCCACCTGCACACCGCCCTGATCCGCTGGCGCCTGGGCGACGCCGACTTCCTGGGCCGGCGCTACAGCCGCGCCCATACCTGGACGTTCGACGGCGGCGTGGTGCTGCCCGCGTCCTCCTCGCCGCACGTGGTGCCGCCGCCGCTGTCCGATGCGAGTGCCGTCGATCCGGAGGAGGCCTTCGTCGCATCACTCTCCAGCTGCCACATGCTGTGGTTCCTGGACATCGCGTCCCGCGACGGCTACGCGGTGGAGAGCTACGACGACGCGGCCGACGGCCGCATGGGCCGCGACGCGGCCGGCAAGCTGGTGGTGGACGTCGTCACGCTGCGTCCGCGCACGCGATTCGCGGGCGCTCGCGTGCCCGACGCGGCCGCGCTGGCGGCGCTGCACCACCAGGCGCACGAGGCGTGCTTCCTGGCCAATTCCGTGCGCTGCGAGATCCGCTGCGAGCCGGAACAGGGGTCTGGCTCCGAAGGTGCCTGACCCCGATCGCCTGCCGTGGTCTGGACGCGACCCCTTGGGTTCAACCGATGCGCTTGTCGGTCGTCGCGTCGAACAGGTGCACGCTTTCCGGCGTCCACTTGACGTGCACCGCGTCGCCGATCTTGGCCGCCATGTAGCCCGGCACGCGCAGCGTGAGCAGGCCGACCGAGGTCTCGACCGTGGCGTAGGTCTCCGGGCCGGTGGGCTCGGTGAAGCGCAGCGTGCCCGGCACGCCGTCGTCGGCGAAGCGCACGGCCTCGGGACGCAAGCCGTACGTGAGCGTGCCCGCGGAGCTGGCCGCCAGCGCCTCGCGCTGGGTGGACGTCAGCTCGAGCTCGACGCCGTTGGCCGACGCGCCGGTGCCCGAGCGCACGGCGGGGATCATGTTCATCGACGGCGAGCCGATGAACTGGGCCACGTAGCGCGTGGCCGGGCGCGAGTAGATGTCGTCCGGCGTGCCCAGCTGGAGCACGCGGCCGTCCTTCATGACGGCGATGCGGTCGCCCAGCGTCATGGCCTCGATCTGGTCGTGCGTGACGTAGACCGTGGTGGTCTTGGTGCGTTGATGCAGCAGCTTGATCTCGGCGCGCAGCTCGACGCGCAGCTTGGCATCGAGGTTGGACAGCGGTTCGTCGAACAGGAACAGCTTGGGATTGCGCGCGAGGGCGCGGCCCATGGCGACGCGCTG
>JACMOG010000857.1 GCA_014378125.1 Vitreoscilla sp.
AGCAGGCCCCGACGCCCTTGAGCCACCTCTTGATCCGCTTCATCTGGTTGTTGGCCAGGAACGCGCCCCCGGCGGCGCCGAAGATGGTGATGAGCTCCCAGGGCAATGCATGCAGGATGACGGCGATGTTGCCCTCTTCGGCGATGTACACGCCGAAGATGCAAGCCAGTGCGACGACCCAGCCGACGATCACAAACATTTTGGGTACGCTTCCAGTTCTTGATGCATGGCGGCTCCCTGGTTCGGGAGCCATGCGGCTTTATCGACTCGTCCGGCGCGCGCCTTGAGGGTGCGATCGCCGCGAAATGGCGGGGAATGAGGCCCCGGACACCTTCGCGGGGGCGATTCCTGTCGGGAAATCGTGTTTCGGGGCTGGCCGTTCATGGCCCGGCCCGGTAGATCCACACGGGTCGCCCCGACGGCATGTCCATGCGTGCGTGCGGCCGGCGGCCGGCGGCCTCGAACTCCAGGCTCACCACCCAGGCGCCCGGTCGCATCTCGGCGTCGGCCTTGGCCAGCGCGCGCGCCATGCTCTCGGGACGCTGGAACAGGTAGACGAGGTCGTGCGCGGCCCATGAGCCGCGCCACATGTCCCCGCGCGCGACACGCGCCCACGGACACCGCAGCCGGGTGGCCAGCGCCAGCGGCCAGCTCCATTCGACGCCCGCCATCCGCGCCTGCGGCCATACCGCGCGCAGCGCGCGCAGGCCGTGGCCCAGGCCGCAGCCGGCGTCGAGCACGCTGGCTCCGGGGGACAGGTCGATGTGGCGATCGAGGCCCGCGAGGGCGTCGAGCGGCGTGGGAAACACCGGCGCGTCACGCCAGGCGGTGACGGGGTAGGCCAGCACCAGCACCCCCAGCGGCACCAGCCAGGCCCACGCGGGCAACACGGCGCCCACGCCGGTGGCCAGCAGCGACACGGGAAAGCCAGCGGCCACGATCACCCGGCGCCAGAAGGTGCCGGCGAACAGCGCGGGCAGCGCCGACACCGCCAGTCCCGCCGCGACGGCCAGCGCCGGCGCAAGCGCGGCCGTGCGCAGCAGCCCGAGCATCGCCAGCCAGCCGGCCGCCCACGCCAGCAGCGCGGGCAGGGGCCAGCGCACCGCGGGCAGGCGCGGCGCGCGCGGACGGCGGAGGGAGGGGGACGATGCCATCCGTCCAGTGTCCCGGGCGACGGCCTCGGGCGCCCGATGGATAAGAGCGGGAAAAGCGGCCGTATCCGCTTGCTTGGCGCGCCTCGCCGCGCGTGGATCCTGCGACTGCGCGCAGGATGACAGCCTCACCATGCCGGTCATCCTGCGCGTAGTCGCAGGATCCACGTGCGTGTCAGTGCCGCTTTTGGCGCCGCGGCACGAATGTGCCGCCGTTGTCGGCCGACAGGAACACCTGGTCGCGGTTCCAGGCCCTCAACAAGCGCTCGACGTGGCGGCGTGTCGGCTCCGGCAGCGTGAAGTACGTGTCGTTGGCCGTGGTGTGGCGCTCGTCGTCCAGGGTGCCGGTGACGGCCATCACCGTCGCCGGCGGCTCGCCGCCCGGCAGCACGATCTTCAGCCTGCCGGCGTCGTCGCCCTCGTCGACGCCGCGCGTGGCGTCCTCGTCTTTCCACGCGACGAAGCGCAGCACGAGCAGCGGCGCGGCCCTGCCATCGGCATCGAGGCCGTCGAACTCGCTGAGCTTGCGCGAGAACCACGCGCCGGCCTCGTCGGGCGCGATCCGGTCGCGCAGCAGCCAGCGCTGCGCCAGCGTGCCGTCGGCCTGGCGCGTGAACATCTGCGCGGCCAGTCGGGTGGACAGCACCACGTCGCCATCGCGACGAGCGCTGTCGCCCAACAGGTAGAGCTGCCAGGCGCCGACCGCGTCGGCGCCGCGCACGCAGCGCAGGATCTTCAGCGCCACGCCGCGCTCGTCGCCGGCAAGTGGCGGAGGGGGGCCGTCGGCCGGGATGCAGTCGCGCGCAGCGGCCTGGCCAGGCGTTGCGAAACAGCAGAGCAGAAGGGCGACGGCGGCGCGGCGGAGCATGCGACCCACTCTATCCGCGCGCCCAAAGAAAAAGGCGATCCGGTTGAGGGATCGCCTTGGAAAGCACAGGGGTTGTGCTAGGAGGAGACAAGCAAGAAAAACACTAACTACCTGACCTTGTATCGGGCGGTTCGTTCCGCCAATCAAGGGCAGTTCTGTAAAGAATCGCGTACTGCATCACTGAATGAAAGCTCATCCGGGCGCCCATGCCCGACTTCTTCACGTCGACACCGTCGAGCGCAGGCGCTGTGCGATTCCTCCAATTTCAATGGGCCAGGGACAGCGCGCCGGCCGCCTTGCCCTTGCCGGCGCGTGCCGGTGGGTTGCACAGGCCGCAGACGAAATGGCGCGCCATCTCGTGCGGGTGCGTGACGAAGTTGCCGCTGCACTTCGTGCACTTGGTGAGCGTGAGCATGCCGTTGTCGACGAACTTCACCAGGCGCCAGGCGCGGGTGACGGACAGCAGCGGTTCCAGGCCTTGCGCCTCGGTCTGCTCCATGTAGAGCTGGTAGGCCTTGATCACCGTGTCGATCTCTTCCATCGCCGCGGCCTTGTTCAGGTACTCGTGGATGTTCAGGAAGAGGCTGGCGTGGATGTTGGGCTGCCAGGTCATGAACCAGTCGGTGGAGAACGGCAGCTGGCCCTTGGACGGGCTGCGGCCCGCGACTTCCTTGTACAGGCGCAGCAGGCGCTCGTACGAGAGATCGGTCTCCGACTCGAGCACCTGCAGGCGGGCGCCCAGCTTGATCAGCGTGACGGCGCGCTCGATCTGGCGGGCCTCGGTGAGGATGCTCTTGACTCGGCTCATGTGATGTCTCCTGCCTGATTCTTGGATGTGATGCTTTGCTGACCGGGACGGTCTGGCGGCTTACGCGGCCTCTTGATGGCGGCCGGCCATCAGGATGGAGGCGTGCAGGCGCGAAACGGTCTCGTTCGCGGCGGTCTTGCCGTGGCTGGTGATCAGGCTCCAGACGAGGTCGTCGTCCATGCGGAAGCGGCACAGCAGCGTGTTGCCCGACGAGATCTTCATCATCTGGGCCGGCGTCAGGGCCGTGATCATGTTGGCGGTCTCTTCCGAGATGCCCAGTCGGAACAGCGCCTGGTCGCGATCCGAGCGGATCAGGCTTTGCGCCAGCATCATGTACGACAGGTTGGCTTCGCGGATCTCGGCGAGGATTTGATTGGTTTCCATGATGCTTGTCCTTGTGTCTGGTGGAGGAAGAAACGGTGTCAACGTGAGATCGACTTTAAAGCGAGGAACAGGCGGGGAACATAAGTCCACTTCCGCGACTTGAGTCGTCCTGGCGCCAGGTCGGCTGTAAGGCAAATTCCTACACCTCGCGGTCGACAGTACCGGGAGGGGAACCTGTCGCGTTTGCCGGATTTGGGATATATTTCCCAAATGCTGGAAGACTCTGTGCTCATTTCCGCGATGGGGCTGGCGCTCGCCAAGCTGCTCCGCCCCCTCGTACGCCTGCTGCTGAAGCACTCGTTTCCCTATAGCGCGTTCGAATCCATCGCCAAGCGCGTCTATGTCGAGACCGCCATGGAAGACTTCGCGCTGCCTGGCAAGAAGCCCTCGATCTCGCGCGCCGCCATCCTCACCGGCCTTACCCGCAAGGACGTCAACCTGCTGCTGGCCGAGCCGTCGTCCCGCGCCGACGTCTCCACCGCCCACTACAACCGCGCCGCCCGCGTGCTCACGGCCTGGGTGCGCGAGCCGCGGTTCGCCGGCGCCGACGGCGCGCCGCAGCCGCTGCCCATGGACGGCGCCGACGGCTTCGCCGAACTCGTCAAGGCCCACAGCGGCGACGTGCCGGCCCGCGCGGTGCTCGACGAGCTGAAGCGCGTGGGCGCCGTGCAGGTGCTGGCCGACGGCCGGGTCGCACTGCGCCAGCGGGCGTTCGTGCCGCACGAAAGCATGGTCCAGAAGCTGGGGATCCTGGGCACCGACGTGGGCGAGCTCATCGAGACCATCACCCACAACATCGAGCACGGCGCCACCGAGGCGCGCTATCAACGCAAGGTGATGCACGTGGGCATCCCCATCGAGGCGTTGCCCGCCTTCCGCGAGATGAGCGCCCGGCAGTCGCAGGCGCTCCTCGAGGGCCTGGACGCCTGGCTGACCGAGCACGACATCGAGCACCTCCCCCCGTCGGGGCTACCGGCCGGCGACACCGCGCGCGTGGGCGTCGGCATCCATTACTTCGAACACCTCTCCAACACGCAGGAAACCCAGCCATGACCAGCAAGACCCTCACCACCGCCATTGCCGTCGCCGTGCTCGCGTTCCTCACCGCCTGCGGCGGCGGGGCGTCTGACAACGTTGCCATGCAGTCGCAGGCCGACGGCGTGGGCGGCATCGGCGGCAGCGGCGCGGGCACGCAGGGCGTCGGCGGGATCGGTGGCAGCGGGGGGGGGGGGCCGGGCGTGGGTGGCAACCGCGGGCGGGGGGCCGGCGTGG
>JACMOG010000858.1 GCA_014378125.1 Vitreoscilla sp.
AAGAGCACGCTCGCGTTCGACATCCTGTTCAACGAAGGACAGCGGCGCTACCTCGAGTCGCTCAACGCCTACGCGCGCAGCATCGTGCAGCCGGCCGGACGGCCGGAGGTGGATGCGGTGTTCGGCATCCCGCCGACGGTGGCCATCGAGCAGCGGCTGTCGCGCGGCGGCCGCAAGAGCACCGTGGCCACCACCACCGAGGTGTGGCACTTCCTGCGCCTGCTGTGGGTGAAGCTGGGCATCCAGCACTGCATCCACGACGGCAGCCCGGTGAAGCCGCAGAGCGTGGAGAGCATCGCCGCGCAGCTGCTGCGTGACCATCGTGGCCAGCACGTGGGCCTGCTCGCGCCGCTGGTGGTGGCGCGCAAGGGCGTGTACACCGACCTGGCCAAGTGGGCCAAGGCGCGCGGCCACACGCACCTGCGCGTGGACGGCGAGTTCCTGAAGGTCGACCCGTGGCCGCGCCTGGATCGCTTCAAGGAGCACACGCTGGAGCTGCCGGTGGGCGACCTGGTGGTCGCGCCCGAGCGCGAGGCCGAGCTGCGCGCGTTGCTGGCCAAGGCCCTCGACACCGGCAAGGGCGTCATGCACCTGCTCACGCCACTCGACGGCCTCACCGAGGCCATGGCGCTCGACCACTCCACGCTGGGCATCGGCACGATCAAGGTGTTCTCCACCAAGCGCGCATGCCCCACCTGCGGCACCAGCTACGGCGAGCCAGATCCGCGCATGTTCTCGTACAACAGCAAGCACGGCTGGTGTCCGGGCTGCGTGGGCACGGGCCTGGCGCTCACGCGCGAGCAGCGCGCGGCGTTCGACGATTCGGTGCTGGACGAGAACGAGCGCGGCCGCGAGCAGGCGTTCGTCACGAAGGAGCCCGACGCCGAGGAACTGCACGACGCGGCCTGCCCGGATTGCCACGGCGCGCGCCTGGCGCCGGCGCCGCGCGCGATCAGGTTCGAGGACCAGGCCATCACCGACGTGGCGCAATGGGCCGTGTCCGACGTGCGCAAGTGGGTCGAGTCGCTGCAACTGCGCGGCCGCGATGCCGACATCGCGCGCGACGTCATCACCGAGATCCGCAACCGGCTCGTGTTCCTGGAAGACGTGGGGCTGAACTACCTCACGCTCGACCGCGCCGCGCCCACGCTCTCGGGCGGCGAGGCGCAGGGCATCCGGCTGGCGGCGCAACTGGGCTCCAACCTGCAGGGCGTGTGCTACGTGCTCGACGAGCCCACCATCGGCCTGCATCCGCGCGACAACAAGATCCTGCTGGACGCGCTGGCGCGCCTGGGCTCGCAAGGCAACACGCTGGTGGTGGTGGAGCACGACGAGGACACCATCCGCCGTGCCGCCCACCTGAGCGACATCGGCCCAGGCGCCGGCAAGCGCGGCGGCCGCCTCGTGGCCGAAGGCACGGCGGCCGACCTGTCGGCCAACCCCGACCCGGCCACCGGCCGCTGCCTGGCGCATCCGCAGACGCACCCGATGCAGCCGCGCCGCGAGGTGGCGTTCGCGGCCGACGACGCCGGGGCCAGCACGCACATCACCGTCTTCGGCGCCAGGCTGCACAACCTCCAGGGCATGGCGGTGCGCGTGCCGCTGCAGCGCCTGGTGGCCATCACCGGCGTCAGCGGCTCGGGCAAGAGCACCATCGCGCGCGACGTGTTGCTGGCCAGCGTGGCCGACCTGGTGAGCAGCCGCGGCAAGGCCGAGCCCAGGGGCTGCGAGTCGGTGGAAGGCTGGCACTCGGTCGACCGCGTGCTGGAGGTCGACCAGACCCCCATCGGCAAGACCCCGCGCTCCTGCCCGGCCACCTACATCGGCTTCTGGGACGCCATCCGCAAGCTGTTCGCCGAGACGCTCGAAGCCAAGGCGCGCGGCTATGCGGCCGGCCGCTTCAGCTTCAACACCGGCGGGGCCAACGGCGGCCGCTGCCCGGGCTGCGAAGGCCAGGGCGTGCGCACCATCGAGATGAGCTTCCTGCCCGACGTGAAGGTGGGCTGCGACCTGTGCCACGGCGCGCGCTTCAACCCGGCCACGCTGGCCGTCACGTGGCGCGGCAAGAGCATCGGCGACGTGTTGCAGATGGAGGTGGACGAGGCAGTGGAGTTCTTCGCCAGCATGCCGTCCATCGCCCATCCGCTGCAGTTGCTGCAGGACGTGGGCCTGGGCTACCTGACGCTGGGCCAGCCGTCGCCCACGTTGTCGGGCGGCGAGGCGCAGCGCATCAAGCTCGTCACCGAGTTGAGCAAGGTGCGCGACGAGGTGGGCCGCCGCGGCCAGAAGGCGCCGCACACGCTCTACGTGCTCGACGAGCCCACGGTGGGCCTGCACATGGCCGACGTAGCCAAGCTCATCAAGGTGCTGCATCGCCTGTCCGATGGCGGCCACAGCGTGGTCGTCATCGAGCACGACCTCGACGTCATCGCCGAGGCCGACTGGGTGATCGACATGGGGCCCGAGGGTGGCGGCGAGGGCGGCCGGCTCGTGGCCGAAGGCACGCCGGAGCATCTCGTCGCGAAGCGGACGCACACGGGCATCGCACTGGGGCCAGTGTTGGCACGAAAGTGACGCCACGCGCGCACGTCCGCAGCCGGCGGGGCGATTTTCCGAAGTTTCCGCGGTTCACGCGAGCTACAGAGTCGTCGCCGCTTGACTTCCAGCGCCGCCGCGTGCAGGATGTATACACATATAAGGATATACATCGTGGATCTCCAGATCGCGAAATGGGGCAACAGCCTGGCCTTGCGAATTCCGGCTGAAGTCGTGCGGCGCCTCGGCTTGCGCGAGGGCGCGACCGTGGAAGCCCAGCTCACCGTCGATGGCAGCCTGTCCATCCGACCGGCGCAGTGGAATCGCAAGGCCTTCGCGCTCGAGTTGGCGGAGGCCCAGGGTTCGATGCCCATGAGCGAATCCGTCATGGAGGAGCTGCGCAGCGGAGCCCGGTACTGACATGGTCTATGTCGACACCAGCGTGCTCGTGCCGCTGTTCCTGAACGAGCCCCACAGCGCGGCGGCCACTCATTGGTACGCGGGCGAGAAAGGCGAACTCGTTGCCGCCGCCTGGTGCATTCCGGAGTTCGCCAGCGCCCTCGGAATCAAGCAGCGTACGGGCGCGATCGACGGTCGGCAGGCGCAGGCGGCCTGGTCTCGATTCGAGCGCATGGCGGCCGCCGACCTCCGCCTGCTCCCCGTGGAGCCGGCCAACTTTCATCGGGCGGCCGAGCTGGTGCTCGATGCCGCGAGCGCCTTGCGCGCCGGCGACGCACTGCACCTGGCGTGCGCCGAGGCCGCGGGTGCGAAGCACATGGCGACGCTGGACGACGTCCTGGGACGCAATGCGCAGCAGCTCAAGATCAAGCGCGTCACGTTGCGCAAGGCGCCGTAGCAGCGGCCTTCCCATCCTGAACACCGCCCTCATCCCGGTCCGCCTCGAACGCACGCGCGAGGTCCTGCGCGAGCTGCTGCGTTCGTTGAAGGAGGCCCTGCCCATCCTCGCCGGCGTGGCGGGGCCGCTGTTCGTGGCCAGCTTCGCGCTGCTCGCCTGGGCCGGCGTGCCGCCGATGCTGGCGGTGACGCTGCCGTGGCGCGGCGGGGTCGCGCTGTGGCTGGCGCAGGCGGTGGTCGGGGCCTGGCCCCTCTGGGCGCTGCGTGGGCGGCTGCTGCCCGAGCCCTGGTGCGTGCAGCTGCGGTGCCTGCCGCTCACGGCGCGCGCGTTGTGGCTGTCGGACGTCGCGGTCAGCGCCGTGGTGCTGGCCCCGCTGGGCGCGCTGTATCTTGTGTCGGTGGGGGTGTTCGCATGGCAGCGACCGCACTGGTGGACGCAGGCGATGCCGCTGGCGCTGGTGTCGCTGGCCGCGTCATGGGCCACGTCGTGCGCGATCGGTGCCGTGGCGCTGGCGTGGCAGCGCCGCGGCGTGGTCGTG
>JACMOG010000859.1 GCA_014378125.1 Vitreoscilla sp.
CACCGGCCCCAGGCCCAGCTTCAGGCCCAGGTACAGCCAGGACAGCAGGTACACGGCGTAGAACGCCATCACGCCGGCCACGTCGAGGCGGCCCAGCGTGATCGCCGAGGTGCGCATGCCGATCTTGTGATCGTCGTCGCGGTCGACCATCGCGTACTCGGTGTCATAGGCGAGCACCCAGAACAGGTTGCCGACCAGCAGCAGCCACGCCAGCGTGGGCACCGCCGCCGGGATGGAGGCCAACGACCAGTCGTGCCCGCCCGTGGCCGCCGAGAACGCCATCGGAATGCCTAGCGAGAACGCCACGCCCAGCACGGCCTGCGGCATCGACACGACGCGCTTGGCGTACGGATAAGCCAGCGTGATGGCCAGCGCGCCGAACGACAGCAGGATCGTGGGCGGGTTGGTGGTGAGCACCAGCGCGAAGGCCAGCAGCGCCAGCACCGCGCCGAAGAGGAGCGCGGCGCGCACGGACAGCACGCCGCTGGTGACCGGCCGCTGGGCGGTGCGCTTGACGTGCCGGTCGAACTCGCGGTCGGCCACGTCGTTGATGCAGCAGCCGGCGCTGCGCATCAGGATCGTGCCCAGCGTGAACACCGCCAGCAGGTGCCAGCCGGGAAAGCCGTCGCAGGCGATCCACAGCGCCGACAGCGTGGGCCACAGCAGCAACAGCCAGCCGGCGGGGCGGTTCCAGCGGATCAGGTCGAGGTAGGGAGAGAGGCGCGAATTCGACATGGCGCGATTCTCGCCGGTTCAGGCGCGTGGAGCCTGGGCGAGCGCCTGGATCAGCTTCAGCGCCGCGGGCAGGCAGCGGCGCCTCAGGTCGTAGCGCTGCACGACGGTGTTGCGCGCGGCCGCGCGCGGCGCCTGTCCGCGCGTGGGATCGCGCAAGGCCTGCGCCACGCGCGCCACCAGCGCGTCGGCATCGAAGAAGTCCACCAGCAGGCCGTTCTCGCCGTCGATCACCACCTCGGTCACCGGCGCGGTGGCGCTGGCCACGACCACGCAGCCGGCGGCCATCGCCTCCAGCAGCGACCACGAGAGCACGAAGGGCACGGTGAGGTACACGTGCGCCGCCGACACCTGCAGCAGCTTCAGGTACTCGGCGTACGGCAGCTTGCCGACGAAGTGCACGCGATCCGGGTCGAGCGGCGTGCCGGCGCGCGCCAGCTCCTCGGCGAGCGCGGCGCGCCAGCCGTCGGGATGCGGCGCGGCCATGCCATAGCTCTCCTCGTCGCCGCCAGCGACGAGCACCTGCGCCTGCGGCTCGGCGTCCAGCAGCGCCGGCAACGCGCGCAGGAAGCGGTGGATGCCGCGATAGGGCTCCAGGTTGCGCGCCACGTACGTCACGATGGGCTCGCCGGCCTCGAACACCCGGCCCTGCCAAGCGAAGCGCGCCGCGGGGTCGGGCCGCACGGCGTCGGTGTCGATGCCTTCGTGCACGACGGCCACGCGGCCGCGATATTCGGGCGGCAGCTGCGCGTGCTGCCAGCGCGTGGGCGTGAAGCCGGCGTCGCAGGCGTTGAGCGCCGACAGGTGCACCATGTTGCGCACGCGCAGCCGTTGCGCGCTCTCGGGCCCGGTGGGGAACTCGGGATCGAAGCCGACGTCGACGCCGTTGGCCGCGTAGAAGAACTCGAAGTACGCCAGCAGGGGCGTGGCGGGGAACACGTCCTTGACGAACAGCGCCTCGCCCCAGCCGGGATGCGCCACGATGACGTCGAACACCAGGCCCTGGTCCTTGAGCTGCTGCAGCGCCCGCGCCACGACCTGGCCGCGGCGCAGCTGGGCGTCGACGTCGGCCAGCCAGGGATGCGCCTCGCCCGAACCCGCCGGCGCCGTGTAAGACACCAGGTTCAGGCGCGGAAACAGCGCGGTGGCACGCGGCGCGGCCTCGGCGCCGACGATCGCCCAGACGCTGTTGGCCGGGTCGGCGCACAGCGCGCCGATCAGGTGGCGGAACTGGCCGGGGGTGTTCTGGTGGATGAAGAGGATCCTCATGCGGCCCATGAGGATCAGAGGGAGCCCAGCACCAGCGGCAGATCGTCGGTCGTCACGCCGGGGCGCGTGGCGATCTTCCCGTCCAGGCCGCGGACCACGATGCCCGGCGTGCCCTTGAGACCGAGGGCGTGCATCAGCTCCTCGTGGGCATCGAGCATGAGCCCCACCGCCGGGGGGATCGGCAGCATCGGTTGCAGGTTCGGATCGTCCCAGGAATGATGCGGGCCGCCGGCCATCATGCGCACCACGCCGAACGCGTGCGCCTGCTCGTACGAGAACAGGCGTTTGGCCGGATCGGCGTCGGCCAGCAGCGTGGCGGCCTTGCCCGCGCTGGTGGGCGCGATCACCGCCACCATGATGTAGCGCAGCTGCACCTTGCCGCTGTCGACCCAGGGCCGGGCGTCGGACCAGAACTTCGTGCAGTACTTGCAGTTCGCGTCCATGAACACGTAGACCTTGCGCGGCGCGTCGTCGCGGCCGTCGGCGATCCACTTCGTCCGCGCGAGGTCGTCCCAGCTCACGGACGCGGCGCCCTGGCGCTGGAGGGCGCCCGTCCACTGGGCGGCGGGCGCCTCGACGCTGGCGAAGGCCAGCGTGGCGGCGACGGCGAGGGAAAGCAACGACAGTTTGTTCATGCCGGATGGATGTCGCGCGGCGGGCAAAGTTCAGTCTTCCAGGCGTTTCTGGAAGATGAGTCCGGCATGCTCGCGCAGCGCGTGGAACTTGATCTTGGGCCAGTTGGCCTCGACGGCGCGCAGTTCGGGCGCGTACTCCACCAGGATGGCCGGCGCGTTGACGGCGTCGTAGGCGATGCGGTGGGCGTTGTTGTCGATGAAGCGTTGCAGCTCCTTGTCGCCGCCGTCGTCCGGATCGCAGGTGATCCAGCGCGCGAGCGCGTAACGCGCGGGCTGGATGCGCGCGCGCACGCCGTACTCGTGCTCGAGGCGGTGCGCCACCACCTCGAACTGCAGCTGGCCCACCGCGCCCAGCAACAGGACAGTGCCCAGAACCGGACGGAAGACCTGGATCGCGCCTTCTTCGCCCAGCTGGGTGAGGCCGGCGCGCAGCTGCTTGGTCTTGAGCGGATCGGCCACCTCCACGGTGCGGAACAGCTCGGGCGCGAAGAACGGCAGGCCGGTGAACTGCAGCGACTCGCCCTCGGTGAGCGTGTCGCCCAGCTGCAGCACGCCGTGGTTGGGGATGCCGATGATGTCGCCGGCAAACGCCTCGTCCAGCAGCTCGCGGCGCTGCGACAGGAACGACACCACGGTGTTGGGACGCAGCTCCTTGCCGGAGCGCACCACCTTCAGCCGCATGCCGCGCTCGAAGTGGCCGGAGGCCACGCGCAGGAACGCGATGCGGTCACGGTGAGACGGGTCCATGTTGGCCTGGATCTTGAACACCACGCCGGTGAACTTCGCCTCGTCCGGCTGCACGTCGCGCTGCATCGCGGGACGCACGCCGGGCGACGGCGCCAGGTTCACCAGTGCGTCGAGGATCTCCTGCACGCCGAAGTTGTTGATGGCCGAGCCGAAGAACATCGGCGTCTGGCGGCCTTCGAGGAAGGCCTCCTCGTCGAACTCGGGCG
>JACMOG010000860.1 GCA_014378125.1 Vitreoscilla sp.
ACGATGGGCAAGTGGCTGTTCATCGGCGCGGTCATGCTGATGGTGGCGGGCATCGCCAACATCTTCATCCAGTCGAGCGCGCTGATGATCACGATGTCCGTGATGGCCATCGGCATCTTCTCGGCCTTCGTGCTGCACGACCTGAAGCGCGTGCAGGACGGCCTGGAGACGAACTACGTCATCGCGACGCTGGGCGTGTACCTCAGCCTGTACAACGTTTTCCAGAACCTCCTGGTGCTGCTGGGCGTGTTCGGCGGGCGCGACGAGTAACCTGCGGCGATGCGGGGTTGCTTCACGCTTCCCAGCCTTCCGCGCCATCCCTCAGAACGCAAATCCCACGCCCAGGTTCAGCGAGTTGCCCAGCGTGAAGTGCTCGTCGGCGTCCGGCTGCTTGTGCTGGCGGTAGTCGCGGTAGTCGGCCTTCAGCACGATGCCTTCGCCGATGAACAGGCTGGCGCCCACCGTCACGATCTTCTCGTCCGGCTGCTTGATGCCGCCGGCCGACACCGGCAGCGCGCCGAAGCCCGCCGCGGTGTTCAGCACCTCGTAGCGAGCGAACGGCGTCAGCCTGTAGTCGCCGGCCAGCGGGATGTAGTACGCGGCCTGCACGTAGCCGCCGTAGAACAGGTGCGGCACCAGCGTCGGCGAGGCGAACTCGCCCGTGGACAGCTGCTCGTTGAAGCGCGTGGCGCCGTTGATCTGGCCGCGCACGGCCTCGGCCGCCAGGTCGAACCCGCCGAGCTGGTAGCGGGCGTGGCCCTCCACCATGAACAGCTTGGCGCCGTTGCCGGCGAAGCCGGCCTGGCTCTGGCCGATGTTGTCGAACACCACGGAGCCGCCGAGCCACAGGCCCGGAACGCCGCGCCAGTTCAGCGCCGCCACGGTGCCGAACGTGCGCGCGGCCGCGAACTGGCCTTCGCCGTGGATGGATTGCAGCGGGCCGCGGTCGCGCGCCTCGGTGGAGCTCGCGTCCCAGCCGGACAGGTTCGGCGCGGTCGTGACGGCGACGTCCCAGTTCACGCCGTTGCCCAGGTCGCCGTTGGCGCCCAGGCCCACTTCGCGCCAGGTGCTGGGAATGATCTTGGTGTCGGTGTCGGGACGATAGACGCCGTAGTAGGCCGTGGGCTCGTGATACTGGTTGAGCAGGCCCACGGGCATCAGGAACAGTCCGGCTCGGCCCTTGACGCCATTGTCGAACTCGCGCTCCACCCACAGCTGTTCCACCTCCGACTCGCCCGAGTCGTCGGCCGAGGTGATGGCGTGTTCCCACTCCCATTCGGCCACCATCTTCGTGCGGTCGTCGAAGCGGTGCTGCATGCCGATGACGGCGCGCTGCACGTCGGTGTTGGACGCGCCGACGTCCTTGGTGGGGCGGCTGTAGCCGATCTCGCCGTAGCTCGACACGGTGGTGTTGGCGGCCCAGCCGGCACGCTGGGTGGCGCTGGTGTTGGCGGCCACGGCCTGCTGCGTGGCGGCCACGTTGGCGGCGTCGGCCTTGACCGCCGCCTGGTCCTGGGCCACGGCGGGGGCCTGGGCCTGGATCTGTGCCGACTGCTGCCGCGCGACGGCGGCCTGCTGCGTCGACTGGGCGACCTGCGCCGCCTGCGCGTCTTCGAGTTTCGAGACCTTGTCTGCCAGCGACCTGTTCTGCGCCAAGAGCGCATCGATCTTCTTCTCGAGGTCGGCCAGCGTGGCGGACTCGTCGACGGTCTTCTTCTTCGGCGCGGCGGCGGCCTGGCCGCTGACCAGGAGCAGGCAGGCGAGGCCGGCCGAGGCCAGCGCGATCGTCAGGAGGCGGAGCTTGGGGGCGTGCATCGTGCGGACTTTCTCTTGTTGATTCATGAGGCGGAGGCCGTCGGCGGCCCCTTCCGTGCGTGGGGCGTGCATGGGTTACGGCGCCGGGTAGCGCAGCACGCCGAACAGGCCGTCGGCCTCGTCGTTGGGCGCGGATGCGAAGTACAGGGCGTTGGCGTCGCCGAGCGTGTCGCCGTTGCCGAAGGTCATGCCCCAGATGCCGGCGATCAGCAGCGGCGTGCCATCGGGATTGCGGGCCACGTTGACGGCGCGGCGCGAGCCGGTGTCGAAGGCGGTGATGGCGCCCTTGTCGCCGCCGTCGTCGTAGTCGCCGAAGTTGCCCACCAGCAGCGTGTTGGACAGCCCGCCGAAGTCGGCCGGCGCCAGCGCGATGCCCCACGGGGCGTTGAGCGTGCCGCCGTCGTTCCAAACGGCCACCAGCTTGCCGTCGAGGTCGAACTCGGCCAGCCGGCCGGCGCCCGGCGCGTGCACCTCGTTGGCGGGCCACGGCGTGCCCACCGGTTGGGCGGGATCCTGCTGCACCTGCGCGTACATCACGAACAGGTGGGTGCCTACCAGCTGGATGTTCCAGGGCACGACGTCGCCGGCCACGATGTGTGCCGCGTCGGCCGCGAACGGGTTGGTGAACGCGTGGCCGCCGTTGACCGTGCTCGTGATCTCCTGCAGCCTGCCGTCGCCTCCCAGCGTCTTGTCGAACACGCGGATGCGGAAGCTCTGCGACACGCTGGCGATGGCCGGGGCGTTGTTGCAGGCGCCGCGGGTGTCGCGGCCGAAGTCGGCGGCGTACAGGCGGTCGGACGTCGGGCTGATGGCCAGTCCGTAGAACTGGCCGCAGTCGGTGCTGTCGTCACGAGTGTCGAACACCTTGACGGCGGTGTCGGCGCGGTCGTAGCCGCTGCCGTCGGCGTGCTTGCGTTCCGTCCACGCATAGATGGCGCCGAAGTTGGTGGCGAACAGGAACTTGGCGCCCGCCGTGATCGACGTCGTGTTGGCGCTGGGGGCCGAAGGCGTCTGCGTGATGACGAAGCTCGTGGCCGTGCCGTTGAACACGACGCCGGTGGAATGGTTGTTGGCGATGTCGGGGTTGCCGGTGGCGATGTCCACCGGCCAGCCGGGGAAGGTCACCGTGTTGGCGGCCAGCGGCGCCAGGTCGGCGCACAGCGCGCCGGCGGTGGTGCAGGGCGCCACGGTCTTGCCGGTGACGTCGCCCACGTACTCGTAGGTCTTGTTGCCCGCCACCACCCAGAAGTGGCCCGGGATGCCGGCCGGTCGGATCGCGATGCCCCAGGCGTCCTGGAAGGCCGGGGCGGCGGCCAGCGTGGGCGAGTACGCGGCCGCGTCGTTGGCGACGAACGGCGTCATCACGTACGAGTCGGCGCGTTGGTGCCCGGAGTCGGTGGGACTGCCGCCCCCGCCGCAGGCGGACAGCCAGAGCGACGCCGCGAGGGCGGTGGTGGTGCGTGAGAAGCGGGCAATGCGGGCCATGTCTTTCCTCGTTGGTTTCATGTTGGTTAAGCGAAGCGCCAATGCAACGTGTTCGCAGCACATGGGTGAGTGGCCCTGATGGTCTTGGCGATGGGGTCGCCCCCTGCAAGCGACATCAGCGCCTCAGGGCGGCGTAACGGCCTGGGCCAACCCGTGCAGGAAGCCCTGCACCGCGGGCGGCGGCCAGCGCGGTCTCCTTGAACAGGAGCTCGCCACGCGGCCGCATCCGCGACAGGCGGCGCGGGTGGCGCTCGGCGGGGCGGCGGGTCATGCGCTGCGGCGAACCGGAGTGGCCGGAAGGGAGGGGCGAGGCGTAACGGG
>JACMOG010000861.1 GCA_014378125.1 Vitreoscilla sp.
CCCCGGGACAATCCCCGCCGCAAACCCCTCCCCCTCCCCGCCCCTCATGGCCGGCGCCGGGGCCACCACCGCCCGCTTGCCCGCCCAGGAGTGCCCCGGCGCGCCGCCGACGCAGGTGGTCACGTACCCGGTGGTGGACAACCCGACCTTCGACGACTGCCTCGAGGCCTATGTGGCGCAGCACACCGGCGCGCGCCCGCGCCAGGCCGCCGTGGGCATCGCCAACCCGATCGTCGGCGACCACGTGAAGATGACCAACTTCCATTGGGCGTTTTCCATCGAGGCCGTGCGCCAGCGTCTCGGTTTCGACCGCCTGCTGCTGATCAACGACTTCACCGCGCTCGCGTTGTCGCTGCCATCGCTGCAGCCGGAGCACCTGCGACGCATCGGCGGCGGGGGCGAGGCCGACCCCAAGGGCGCCATCGGGCTGCTGGGTCCGGGCACCGGGCTCGGTGTGTCCGGGCTGTTGCACGACAGCGCCGGCCATGTCGTGCCGCTGGGCGGGGAGGGCGGGCACGTGAGCCTCGCGTCGGACAACGCGCGCGAGGACGCGGTCATCGCCGTGCTGCGCAGGCGCTTCGGGCATGCTTCGGCCGAGCGCGCGCTGCAGGGGCAGGGCCTGGTCTCGATGTACGAGGCGCTGTGCGAGATCGACGGCGTGGCGGCCGCCAGCCTGGGTCCCTCCGGCGTCACCGCCGCGGCGATGGTCGGCAGCGACGCGCGCTGCGTCGAGGTGGTCGAGCTGTTCTTCGCCTTCCTCGGCAGCGTGGCCGGCAACCTCGCGCTGACGCTCGGGGCACGCGGCGGCGTCTACGTGGGCGGCGGCATCGTGCCGCGCCTGGGCGCCTGGATCGATCGGTCGTCGTTCCGCGAGCGCTTCATTGCCAAGGGCCGCTTCCGCGAGTACCTCGACGGCATCCCGACGTGGCTCATCCAGGCCGAGACGTCGCCCGCGCTGATCGGCGCCGCCAACGCGCTGGACTAGGGGGTCTGGCGGTAGCCAGACCCTCTATTCGCCCAGCAGCGCGGCCCCGCCGCCCATCACCTGGCTGAACCCGGCGTCCACGTACGAGATCTCGCCCGTCATGCCCGAGGACAGGTCGGACAACAGGAACGCGGCCACGTTGCCCACGTCGTCGATCGTCACCGTGCGGCGCAGCGGCGCGTTTTCCTCGAACACGCTCAGCAGCTTGCCGAAGCCCTTGATGCCCGACGCGGCGAGCGTCTTGATCGGCCCGGCCGAGATGCCGTTCACGCGGATGCCCTTGGGGCCCACGCTGGCGGCCAGGGAGCGCACGCTGGCCTCCAGCGAGGCCTTGGCCAGCCCCATCGTGTTGTAGGCCGGCACGGCGCGAATGGCGCCCAGGTAGGTCATCGTCAGCAGGGCGCTCTTGTCGCGCAGCTGCGGCAGCGCGGCCTTGGCCAGCGCCGGGAAGCTGTACGCCGAGATGTCGTGGGCGATGCGGAAGCTCTCGCGCGACAGGCCCTCGAGGAAATCGCCGGCGATGGCCTCGCGCGGCGCGAATCCGATCGAGTGGACGAAGCCGTCGAAACCCTCGGGCCAGGCCGGCTTGAGGCCTTCGCACAAGGCGGCGAGCTGCTCGTCCGAGCCGACGTCGCAGTCGAAGACGAGCCTGGAGCCGAACTCGGCGGCGGTGTCGGTGATGCGCTCCTTGAAGCGCTCACCCTGGTAACTGAAGGCGAGCTCGGCGCCTTCGCGGTGGCAGGCCCGCGCGACGCCATAGGCGATCGAGCGGTTGTTCAATACGCCCGTGATGAGCAGGCGTTTGCCGGCGAGGAATCCCATGCAGTCTCCGTATGTTGCTAGTATGGTGATTGTCGCACCCTCATTGTTGCGGGGGCGGTAGTTGCAGGCTATAATACGAGCTTCGCTGAAGTACTGGACAACGCGGATTCGTTGTTGAAGCTCTCGAGTTTATCGGGGGTTTCAGGGAATCTGACAGGCAGGCACGACGCGTGGAAGAGGTGGGCGGATTTGTCTTCTGCCCATTTTTTTTGCCGCCACGTTTGTACCGTGAAATAAGTCCGCACCGGACGGTACCGCAGCGAGAAGAACTCTGTGAGTTCGCGACCCTCGAAAGTCGCGGGCTCTGAATGCAGGTTGCAAGGGTCCTCAGGGGCCTTTGCCACTTTTTGGGCTCGTCCCATTCAACTTCCAAACCTTAGAACAACTTTCTTGGCAGGCCCTGCACACACTCCAGGCTGGACTTCGGCCATCGAACGCACCGTCACCGGTCTGGGATACGAACTGGTGGACATCGAGCGCGTCGCTGGTGGACTCCTGCGCGTCACGATCGACCGCGTGCCTGACCATGTGTACACCACGGGCGAATCCGAGTTCGTGCTGGTCGAGGATTGCGAAGCTGTCACGCGCCAGTTGCAATATGTCCTCGAAGTCGAGAATGCCGATTACGGCCGGCTCGAGGTGTCCTCGCCGGGCCTCGATCGTCCGCTGCGAGGCGAGCGCGATTTCAGGCGCTTCGTCGGCGAGCAGGTAGAAGTCACATTGAAGGAAGCCTTCCAGGCGCGCAAGAAGTTCACGGGTGAACTCCAGGCGCGCGGCGAGGGTTGGGGACTGGTGTTGCCCGCGGCTGCGATCAGCAAGACGCAGGCGAAGGCCGGTGCCAAGGCGGGGGTCGAGCAGGTGCTCGACTTCGCGCTCGATGAATTGCAGGAAGCCCGGCTCGTGCCGGTGATCGACTTCAAGGGGCGCCGCCGCAAGGCGGACCTCGCCGCCGTGCCTGAGGCCGGTGCTCAATCCGACGACGGAGGTCAAGAACAATGAACCGCGAAATGCTGATGTTGGTGGACGCGATCTCGCGCGAAAAGACCGTCGAACGCGATCTCGTGTTCGGCGCGGTCGAGTCTGCGCTCGCCTCGGCCACCAAGAAGCTTCACGGTGCCGACGTGGACATCCGTGTCTCGGTGGACCGCGAGACCGGTGACTACGACACCTACCGCCGCTGGCACGTCGTGCCGAACGAGGCCGGCCTGCAGATTCCCGATGCCGAGATCCTGCTGTTCGAAGCGCAGGAACAGATCTCCGACATCGAGGTCGACGACTACATCGAGGAGCCGATCGACTCGGTGCCCATCGGTCGCATCGGCGCCCAGGCCGCCAAGCAGGTCATCCTGCAGAAGATCCGCGACGCGGAACGCGAACAGCTGCTCAACGACTTCCTGTCGCGCGGCGAACGCATCTTCACCGGCACCGTCAAGCGCCTCGACAAGGGCGACATCATCGTCGAGCAGGGGCGCGTCGAAGGCCGCCTCAAGCGCAGCGAGATGATCCCGAAGGAAAACCTGCGTTCCGGCGACCGCGTGCGGGCGTTCATCGCCGGGGTTGATTCCCAGGCGCGTGGCCCCCAGTTCATGTTGTCGCGCAGCGCCCCCGGTTTCATGGTGGAGCTGTTCGGCCAGGAAGTGCCCGAGATCGAGCAAGGCCTGCTCGAGATCAAGAGCTGCGCCCGTGACGCCGGTTCGCGCGCCAAGATCGCCGTGCTGTCCCACGACAAGCGCGTCGACCCGATCGGCACCTGCGTGGGCGTGCGCGGTTCGCGCGCCACCGCGGCCACCAACGAGCTTGCCGGCGAGCGCGTCGACATCGTGCTATGGAGCGAGGATCCGGCCCAGTTCGTCATCGGCGCGCTGGCCCCGGCCAACGTGCAGTCGATCGTGGTCGATGAAGAGAAGCACGCCATGGACGTGGTCGTCGACGAGGAAAACCTCGCCATCGCCATCGGCCGCGGCGGACAGAACGTGCGCCTGGCGTCGGATCTCACCGGCTGGCGCATCAACATCATGACGGCCGAAGAGTCGAGCGCCAAGCAGGCCGAGGAATCGGGCGGCGTGCGTGCCCTGTTCGTCGACAAGCTGGACGTCGACGAGGAAGGGGCCGACATCCTGATCGAAGAAGGCTTCACCAGCCTGGAGCAGGTGGCCTACGTGCCCCTGCAGGAAATGCTGGAGATCGAAGGCTTCGACGAAGACACGGTCAACGAGCTGCGCACCCGGGCCAAGGATGCGCTGCTGACGATGGAGATCGCGCGCGAGGAGCGCGTCGAGGAAGTGTCGCAAGAGCTGCGCGACCTCGAGGGCCTCACGCCCGATCTCATCGCCAAGCTGGCGGAGGGCGGCGTGCACAAGCGCGACGACCTCGCCGACCTGGCGGTCGACGAACTGGTGGACATGACCGGCGTCGACGAGACAAGCGCGAAGGCGCTGATCATGAAGGCCCGCGAGCACTGGTTCACCACCTGAGCTCAAGCGCCCACCACGTATTACACGAACGCCCGGAACAAAAGCAAGGAATTCCAGAAATGGCAGTGACCACCGTCGCCCAGTTTGCATCGGAGCTGAATCGCCCCGCTGCAACGCTGCTCGAACAGCTGCAGTCCGCAGGCGTCGCCAAGGCGACGACCGACGACGCGCTGAACGACGCAGACAAGGAGCGGCTGCTCGACTACTTGCGCACCGCGCACGGCACCACCGGGGGCGAGCGCAAGAAGATCACGCTGACCCGCAAGTCGACCAGCGAGATCAAGCAGGCGGATGCGAGCGGCAAAGCCCGCACGATCCAGGTCGAAGTGCGCAAGAAGCGCACCTTCGTCCAGCGTGACGACGCCACGACGGAGGAGCAGGCCCAGGCCGCCGCCGCCGCCGAGGAAGCCGACCTCGTTCGCCGCGAGGAAGAGGCGCGCGCCCAGGCCTCGCTCATGCGCGAGCAGGAAGAAGCGTTGTCCGAGAAGCGTCGCCTGCGCGAAGCCGAGGATGCGCGCGTGCGCGCCGAGACCGAAGAGCGTTCGAAGGCGGCCGCTGCGGTCGCCGAGAAGGCCGCGGCCGAGAAGCTGGCCGCCGACGCCGCGCGTGCCGCTGCCGAGGCCGCCAAGCCCAGGGTACCGATGACGAAGTCGGCCAAGGACGCCGCTGCCCGCGAGGCCGCTGCTGCTGCAGCCGCCGCCGCGGCCGCACCGCCCGCGGCTCCGGCGCCCGCGCCGGAACCCGTCGCGCCGCCGCCCGAGCCCGTGCGCCAGGTGCGCGTGATCAAGGCCGCCGACGCCGAGGCCGAAGAAACCAAGCGCATGACGGATCTGCAGGGTCGCCGCAAGGCCGCCGAAGCCGAAGCCGCCGCCATCCGCGCGATGATGTCCGCACCGAAGAAGGTGCTGGTCGCCCACAAGCCCGAACCGCCGAAGCCGGTGGACGCGGCCGCGGGCATCAAGGGCACCATCCACAAGGCCAAGGCCGTTCCGGGCGCCCCCGCGGCACCGGGCGCCAAGCCGGGTGACAAGAAGGCCGTCAAGTCCGAGAAGCTCTCGTCGAGCTGGGCCGACGACGCCGCCAAGAAGCGTGGCGAGGCCAACAAGGGTCGTCCGGGTGCCCCGGGCGGCGCCGGTGCGGGCCGTCCGGGCTGGCGCGCGCCGCGCGGCGGTGGCCGTGGCGGTCGCGATCGCGACTCCGGCAGCA
>JACMOG010000862.1 GCA_014378125.1 Vitreoscilla sp.
CGCATCGCGAACGCGCCCAGGAGGTCGCGCGGCGGCGGCGCCTCGTGGACGTCCTTGGCTTCCTTGTCGGGGCGCGTGCCTTCCTGTTGCTGGCCGCGCCCGCCGCGACCGCCACCGCCGCCACCGCCGCCACCACCCCCGGGACCGCCCATCTGCGCGTGGGCCGATTCGCCCACGGCGGCCAGGCCGAACAGGGCGGCGAGGGTAGCGCGGCGCCGCGCCGTGATGGCGGGCGGCGGCTGGGGAAGCGCGGGGACGGGCAGGTCGTCAGGGGTCACGGCGAGAACGCGACGGGCGCGTGGCAGCAAGGGCGGCCCATCTTCCGGGCCGACGGTTGCTGTCGTGTGTGGCATCGCGTCGACGCCCACACACAGGCTACGCGCCCTAGTGCAGCTTGACCAGCGGCCGCGCGCGCTTGACCAGGAAGCGTGCCATCGCGAGCACCGCGGTGCGCATCGAGCCCATCACCGCGCGGTGGTGCATCAGGTGCAGGCTGACGTAGACCATGCGCGCGAACAGGCCCTCCACGAACCACGTGGTGCTGCGGAACAGGTTGCCCATGAGGCTGCCCACGGTGGCGCTGGAGCCGATCGACACCAGCGAGCCGTGGTCGGTGAACAGGTAGGGCGGCCGGGTGCCGAGGTCGGTGCCGGCGGGCAGCTGCAGCAGCGCGTACAGGTAGTCGGCCTGCTGGTGCGCCGACTGCGCCCGCGGCGGCACCGACTTGCCATCGGGCTGCGGGCAGAACGCGCAGTCGCCGAAGGCGAACACGCCCGGCACGCCTTCCACGCGCAGCTGGCCGTCCACCTTCACCTGGCCGCCCTTGGTCACCGGCAGGCCCACCTGCGCCAGCAGCGGCGGCGCCTTGATGCCGGCGGCCCAAACGCACAGGTCGGCCGGATAGACGTTGCCGGCGGCGTCGCTCACCTGGTTCCAATCGACGCGCACCACGCGGCAGGATGTGTCCACCTGCCCGTGGCGCCCCCCCAGCAGGCGCGTGCCGGCCGCCGACACGTTCTCGGCCAGCGGCGCGAGCAGGCGCGGCGCGCCTTCGAGGATGCGGATGCGCACGTCGCGTTGCGCGTCGATGTGGCGCAGGCCGTATTGCGCGTGCAGCGAACTCGCCTCGCGCAGCTCGGCGGCCAGCTCGACGCCGGGGGCGCCGCCGCCGATGATCACGATGTCGAGGGCCGCACGGGGATCGTGGCTCTTGCGGATGTCCACCAGCGACAGCAGCTGCAGCATGCGCAGGCGGAAGCGCTCGGCGTCCTGCGGGCCATCCAGCGAGAACGCGTGGCTGGCGACGCCCGGCACGCCGAAGTCGTTGGACACGCTGCCGATGGCCAGCACCAGCTGCTCGTAGGCCGCGCGGCGTTCCGGCAGCACCTCCTCGGCGCCGTCCAGCACCGCGCCGACCACCAGCTGGCGCGCGCCGGTGTCCACGCCGGTCATCGCGCCGTACAGGAACGAGAAGCCGTTGTCGTGGGCCAGCATCTGGTACGACAGGCCCTCCTGGTGGATGTCGAGCGTGCCGGCGGCCACCTCGTGCAGCGACGGCTTCCAGATGTGGAACAGCTTGGCGTCCACCAGCGCGACGCGCTCGGGGCCCCACTTGCGGCCCAGCTTGCAGGCCAGCTCGAGCCCGCCGGCGCCGCCGCCGACGACGAGGACCTTGAACGGTTGGTCAGTCATGGAATCTTTGTTGTGTGGTGTGCGCCTCAGTGTTTACCACGAGACGGGCGGCGCGCCACGCCCGGCGTATGCTGGTGCGCTGGCTCGCCATCAGGAGAACGCCATGTCGTTGCGTCCCGTCCGTCTCGCCGCCGTCCTCGCCTTGGCGTCCTGGCACCTCGTTGGTGCCGCGGCGCCGGTGGACGACGCCACCGCCGTCGCGATGGCGCGTCCGCACGAACTGATCGTGGCCGGCGACCTGACGCCGGCGCAGCGCGACGCCATCCTGGAGCCCATCGCCAACCTGTACGGCTTCTGGAACAACGGCAGCCCGGAGTTGCTGAAAAAGGCGCTGTCGCCGGAATTCTTCGACCACGCGCTGCCGCCCGGGCGCCCGCAGGGCCCGGCCGGCCCGGCCGCGGCGTCCAAGGGCTTCCTGGCGGCGGTGCCCGACTTGGTGGTCACCGTGCAGCAGCAGGTGGTGGCCGTCGACCGCGTGGTCTCGCAGGTGCGCCTCACGGGCCACTTCAGCGGCAAGCTGGGCGACGTGCAGGGCAAGGGCCAGGCGATCGACTTCACGGCCATCGACATCCTGCGCGTGCGCGAGGGCAAGGTCACCGACAACTGGCACCTGGAAGACAACCTCGGGTTCATGCAGCAGGCCGGGCTGCTGTCTCACTGAAGCGATGTCATCCTGCGCGCGGTCGCAGATCGACGCCGGCCCGGCGCGCTCAAGCCTCGTCGACGATCGAATAGTGCCGGCGCAGTTCCTCGCGCGCCCCGGCCACGCATTCCAGGCAGCCGTCGAAATCGCCGCTGCCGTTCATGATGGCCACGCCCCAGTTGGCGCCCGCGGCGTCGCGCCTGTGCCAGTACACGCCGCCGAAGAACACGTCGGCGCAGGCGTGGCAGGGCAGGGCGATGGCGCTGATCATGCGGCGGATGTAGTCGCGGGTCATCACGTGGCGGCCCGTGGCGTCGCGCGGCGCGTCGGCGTGCACGGCGACGTCGGCGGCGGCCTCCATCGCCGACTTGAACGACAGCAACGAGGGCGCGTCCACCGCGATGCCCAGCAGATGCGCGGCTTCGGCCGTGCGGGCATGCCAGCGCCAACGGCCATCGGCCTGGCGGACGAAGTCGACGGACTCGTCGGTGATGATTTCGCTGAGCTCCATGCACGCCTCCTCGCCCAACTCCGGGACGAGCAGATCGTAGGCCCTTTGAGGGAGTGTGTGCGCGCTGCGTTCTTGGGATGATCCGTCCAACATCCTGTCACCTCACGGCCGGGCTCGCCGTTTGCTGTAGTGCAGGCAATCCCCAGGAGGTAGGCCATGATTTCCACCGTCTCCAGCAGCAAGCCCGCTTCGCACCCCGCGCCTTTCGAGAATGGCTGGGTGCCCCAGGGCTATATCGGGCCCGTGGCGCTGCCCGGCACCGGGCGTATGGTGTTCTGGACCGGCCGCATCGCGATCGGTCTGCGCTACGCGCCGCCGGAGCGTTTGCAACATTGATGCACGGGGCCTGGCCACGCTGATCGACGACGCCCCCATGAAGAATGCCCCGCATCGCGGGGCATTTCTCGTTGCGGGCAGCGGACGCGTCCGCTGCAGTCGCTTACTTGACGATGATGTCGTTGCGGACGTCGGCGACGCCGTTGGTGTTGCGCGCCAGGCGCTCGGCCATCATGCGTTCCTCGCCCGACTTGGCGAAGCCGGACAGCTGGACGACGCCCTTCATCGTGTCGACCTTGATGGCCATCGCGCTGACGGTCGGATCTTCGGCGAACTTCGCCTTGATCTTGGTGGTCACGGACGAATCGTCGACATACGAGCCGACGGTTTCCTGGTGGCGCTCGACGGCGCAGCCGGTGGCGGTGACGAGGGTGGTGGCGGCGACCATGGCCGCGATGGCGAGACGAGAGATCATGTTGTGCTCCTTCTGGGATCGTTGTTGAAGACGGTAGCCGATGATGGATCGGCAATTGCTCGAGCACGATAGGTGAACAACTGTCCCGGCTGTCGGACGGCGCCGACAGCGTGCCCGGCCGGGCGGGGCCCGGCGGCCTAACCGACGTTCGCAGGTGGCTGCGGAAACGCGCCCGGGCCCAGCAGCGCGGCGACGCCGGCCTCCGCGTCTCCGGGCAGCGCATCTGCGAGCGGCAGGCGCGCGTGGATGCTGGTGCCATGCCCCGGGCGTGACTTGATCCTGAGCTCGCCCTGGCTCGATTGCACTCGAAAGCGCATGCCCGCCAGGCCATGCGCCGCGGTGCGTACCGCATTCGGGTCGAAGCCGACGCCGTCGTCGCGCACGTCGATCTCGGCCCACGCGCCGCGCGCCTTCAGGCTCACGTCAACGGTAGCGGCGCGCGCGTACTTCGCCACGTTGGTGAGCGCCTCCTGCACGATGCGGTACACCGTGAGCTTGCCGGCGTCGTCCAGCGCCAGCTCGTCGACGTCGGTGACCACCTCGAGCTCGCTGCGTTCCGAGAACTCGGTGCACAGGATCTCCAGCGCGGCCTTGAGGCCCAGGTTGTTCAGCGATGACGGGCGCAGGTCCTCGATGATGCGGCGCTTCAGCGCGATGCCTTCGTCGAGCGTCTTGACCAGGTGCATCATGCGTTCGAGCACCTCCGGCGACGCGTCCGCTAGCCGGCTGCGCATGCGCGCCACGTCCAGCTTGGCCGCGGTCAGCAGGCCGCCCAGCTCGTCGTGCAGCTCGCGCGCCAGGCTGCTGCGCTCGTCCTCGCGCGCGGTCTGCAGATGGTTGGCGATCTGCGTGATGTCGCGCGTGCGGCGTTCCACCTCCACCTCGAGGCGGTCGCGCTCGAAGCGCAGCTGCGCGGCGCGCTCCAGGCGCTCGTCGTCGAAGCGGCGCGCCTGGCGGGCGTACAGCAGCAGCGCGGCCAGGCTCAGCACCACGAGGGCTGCGATGCCGATGCGCGAGAACAGCAGCGTCTTGGTGAGCAACTCGCGCGACTCGTCGATGCGCGTCGTCTCCACGCGCGCCATGCTGCGGGCCTGGCCCTCGATGGCAAGCATCGTCTCGCGGCCGATGTCGGTCAGCATCACGTCGCGCCAGCTTTCGGTGTGCGCGCCCTCGAACATCGTCACGGTGGTGTCCAGCTCGGACATGCGCTGGCGCGTGAGCTCGTCGAGCTTCTGCACGTCGGCGCTGCGGTCGGGCCAGGCAGAATAGATCTTCGCCAGGCGGGCGAGCTGGCCCTGCACCTGCGTTGCGGCGCGCGTGTAGGGCTCCTTGTATTCGGGGCGCGCGGTGAGCAGGTAGCCGCGCTGGCCCGACTCGGCGGCGATCACCTCGCGCATCAGCAGGCTGACCTCGACGCGGGCCTCCAGCAAGGCCTCGCGGCTGGCGATGACGGCGAGCGCACGCTGGTGACCGATCTCGTTGGTCAGCAGCACGGCGAGGCCGAGAAGGAGTGCGACCGGAGCCGCGAAGCGACTGCGTCGCGCGGTTTCCAGCGTCCTCAGAAATGACATGTCGGGTTCCCCGCTACACTTGAATGACTCGGCCCGCCGCTTGCTCTCAACGCGACAGCATGACCCACGTGGCGAACCGGCCGCTCGTATCGGCAAGTTGCCGACCCGATTTCAAGTTCACCGATTCCGCGGGAGACTACATGATTCGCGTTGTGATCGTCGACGATCATGCGATCGTCCGCTCCGGCCTCCGGCAGTTCCTGTCCGACCACGTCGACCTTCGCGTCACGGGAGAGGCGGCCGACGGCCGAGAGGCGCTCGAGCTCGTCCGTGGCGGCGACCTCGACGTATTGCTGATGGACCTGTCCATGCCGGACCAGAGCGGCGTCGACGCGCTGGCGGCCGTCAAGGCGCGCCGGCCCGACCTGCCCGTGCTCATCCTCAGTGGCTTTCCCGAGACCCATTACGCCACGACGCTGCTGCGCCAGGGCGCCAGCGGCTATCTCAACAAGGGTTGCGACCCCGATGAGATCGTCAAGGCCATCCGCACGGTATCGATGGGCCGGCGCTACATCACGGCCCAGGTGGCCGAGATGCTGGCCGACGGCGCCGCGGGCGCGGGCGACCGGCCCCCGCCCGAGCAGTTGTCCGAACGCGAGCTGCAGGTGTTCCTGCGCCTGGCCAAGGGCGAGACCGTGGGCCAGATCGCCGAGGGCATGTTCCTCAGCGTGAAGACGGTCAGCACCTACCGGGCGCGCACGCTCGAGAAGCTGCAGCTCGAGACCAACAGCGACCTGACGTACTACGCCTTGAAGAACGGCCTCATCCAATAGCTTGGGAACGGCGAGGCGCCCGCCTCGCCCGTGGCGATCGTCCACCATCGAGTGCTCGCCGAGCGCCTGCGCGCTCAGGCGTTCCGCGCCGCGCGCGCGACGCAATGATCGACCAGCGCGTCGATCTCGCCCGACTTGTCGAACACGGCGCTCGCGCCGAGCGCCAGGCATTGGCGGCGGATGTCGGCGGTGGCGTAGTTGGTGAGCACCACGCGCTCGAACGGTGCGGCCGCGGCGAGCAGTGCGCGCAGCACCCCCATGCCGGAGCCCTGGCGCAGGAAGATGTCGATGATGGCGATGTCGCAGCGATTGCCTGCGTCGCACAGCCAATGCAGCGCGCCGGCCTGGTCCACGGCGGTGCCCACCACCTTCACGGGGGCCATTTCCTCCAGCGCGGCGATCAGGTTCTCCTGGATCACCGGGCTGTCCTCGACGACGAAAGCCAACAGGTTCGACATGCCACAAGCGGGTCCGTCGACGATGCCGGCGCGACCTTCTGCTCCACATTGTGCAACGACCGGAGTGAATCCGGTCAGGCGGGGCGCTTGCTCGCGGCGCCTCCGTGGCGGCGCTGCCAATGCAGCGCCCGACTCGTCCGACTGAATCAGTCGTTCGGAGCGTCTCCGGAGGCCAGAACTTGCCAGGTCGACGGGAACGGCGCTTCGTCGCCCAGGTTGTCGTCGGCGTGCAGGTCGAAGGGATCGGCGATCGAAAGCATTCCCGACTCGAAGCCCGCGTCGTGCGCCTGTCCTGCGGAAAAGTTGTCCATGGGTTGCCTCCGGCCTGTCTCGTATCCGTTTGGGACGGCGCTGGCGGGCGCGCGTCTACCTTGGATGACAGTGTGCTCAGGCGTGGGGCTGCTGAACATAGGTTGAGAGCCAGACGGTGTGTCAGACGGCGCCTACATGGGTTGTTTTGAAGGGAGGGTTGGACGCTGCGCGCGGGTCGGGTGCCCGCGTTGCGGAGCTTGTGCAGCCCCCAGCGCGAAGCGATCAACCGTCACTTGCTGAAACGGCCAGCGCAACAGTGTTGTATCAGTGTGTGCACCCTGTCGGTGCAGACCTACCCCCGATCGGCTCGTTGACCGATTGGGTTCGGCGCGGGCGAGGCGCAACCTTGGAGGCATGACTACCTACACCACTCCCCACTTCGCGACCGGCGTCTCTGACCGCAGCAATGTGCGTCCGGATCCCGCCCTGAATCGCGCTCGCACCGCCTCGGCGGCTCCTTACCGCACCGCTGGCGTCACGAACGAAGCGGCCTTGATGTCGGATGGGCAGACGCCCGACTGGCAGCCGGGCGTCTCCAAGGGCGTGCCCAAGGCGGCCATCGGCGCGCTGGGCGCGGCACTGGTCGGCGGCGTCGCCCTGGCCATCGTGCTGATGGCGCCGTCCAACAAGGTTACCAAGCAGGTGATGCCCGATCCGATCGCGCAGGCCGCCGCCAACAACACGGCCACCGCGAAGTCGGCCGATGGCAGCACCGACGCCGCCGTCAACCAGATGGACAAGGAAGCGCCTGCCGCGGGCAACACCGCCGCCGCGCCGGTGGTACCGGCGCCCGCCCAG
>JACMOG010000863.1 GCA_014378125.1 Vitreoscilla sp.
GCGCTCTATGGTCTCGGCGCGCTGCTGCGCGGCGGCGACGCCCGTCTGGCGGCCAAGGCGCGCTCGAGTCGCGACCTGATGGGGCGGGCCTGGCGGATCACGCGAAGCTGAAGAAGGACGACGCGGACAGCCGGCCGCCGGCTTGGAGCCGATCGATCCACATCCTGACGAGTTCCAGGCCCTCCGGCGGCGCCTGCCAGGTGCCCCCGCACAGGATCGCCGAGCCCTGGACGACGGTGTAGTTCGTCTTGATCGCGCCCTTGACCGGCGTGGTCGCGCCAGCGTCGTCGGGTAACGGCACGTCCATCTCGAAGTCGACGACGGTACGAGCCGGAATGTCCTCGGCGCTCATCAGTCCCACGCCGCCTTCCGAGACGTTGCGAACCTTGAGCTCGAGAACGCGCCCGTCGGGCAAGCGCATGCGGGCCGGCCAGCTGACTTCGACGCGTAGCTTCGAGCGCGAATCGGGCGCATCGGTGGCGACGCCGCCCGACTCGAGCGTCAGCGCGATTTCGGCCGCCAGCGCGGCGGCTTCGGCTTCCGCGGCTTCAGTGCCTGACTGCGCTGCCTCCGGCAGCGGCTCGAGGTCGAACAGGGCGGCAATGTCGTCGGGTGGCGTGGTCACCCACCCATCCTAGCGCGAATGCAGGCCTGCCCGACGGTGACGCTTCCAACCTGCTTCAGCCGCCCTTGCCGACCGTGCCGTTGCTCATCGGGCCATCGGCCTTGGCGCCACTCGCCGCGGTAGAAGATGCGCGCGCTCGCTTGGCATGCGTGTGGGTGGCCTTCTTCGAATGGCCCGTCGACATGGCCGAGCTGGACGATCCGTCCGGCCCGCTGACGCCGGCATCGCCCGGGCCCCCTTCGGCGTGGGCGATCCCAATCGCGCCCAGAATTGCGAACAGGGCGGTGGTGCTTCGAATGACGTTGTGCATGCTGAACCTTGGTGGGGTGTTAGGCCGCTTCGCGCGGACTGTCGACCCATCGGCAAGGCGGGTGCCCCGTGGAGCATGCGGCGGCGAAAGAACCAGCGGCGAGCAAGAAAGGTCTATCGCCGATCTGCGTGGATCTTTGGGTTGCGGGGCGTCGCTCGGTCAGTCACGACTCGCCCGGTTCGTCGTTCCAACCGTGGGCGGCCCGCGGACAACATTCGCGGGTGGAAGAAGTCTGCGGATTTGTGAGGTGGTGTTGGCATCGCGACGCCGACTCTCCTGCTCGTGACCAACGAAGGGGGAGATCACCTCGACAACTGCGTCATCACCTCGCCAACTGCGTCATCACCTCGCCAACCGCGTCATCCTGCGCGCAGTCGCAGGATCCACGCTGGCGAACGACGGTGGCTCTGGCGTGGATCCTGCGACTACGCGCAGGATGACGGGACGGTGCCGGTCGTCCATCACGAAATTCGCGTCAGGCCCGATGGCATGGGAGCCGGCCGGCCGCGGGCATCGTCGCGGCCTCGACGGCCCGACGATGCCAAGACCACCTCACAAGTTCGCGAACGTCTTCAATCCGCGAATGTTGGCCGCTGGCAGGCCGGGCGTGGAACGGCGAACCGGGCGAGTCTCTTTTGTGA
>JACMOG010000080.1 GCA_014378125.1 Vitreoscilla sp.
ACGGCCGAGGCCACGGGAGCGGTCGCGGACGCCGGCACGGCGCCGCGCGCGGACGCGCCACCGCTGGCGCGGCTGCGCGCGCGCTGGGCCTGCCAGTCCTCGATGCCGCCTTCGTACTCCCGCCACAGGCCGGGGCTGACGTTCCCTTCCCACACCAGCGTGCTGGTGACGACGTTGTCGACGAAGCGCCGATCGTCGCTCACCAGGAACACGGTGCCGGGGTAGTTGGCGAGCAGTCCCTCCAGCAGTTCCAGCGTGTCGATGCCGAGGTCGTTGGTGGGCTCGCCGAGCACCAGCACGTTGGCCGGCAGCGCGAACAGCCGCGCGAGCAGCAGGCGGTTGCGCTCGCCGCCCGAGAGCGACGACACCTTGGCCATGGCACGTTCCGGGGCGAACAGGAAATCGCCCAGGTAGCTCATGATGTGGCGACGCGAGTTGCCGATCTCGACCCACTCGCTGCCCGGGCTGATGGTGTCGCCCAGCGTGGCGTCGAGATTGAGGCCGGCACGCATCTGGTCGAAGTACGCCACATTCATCTGCGTGCCGAGCTTGATGGTGCCCGATGTCGGCTGCAGCTGGCCCAGGATCAGCTTGAGCAGCGTCGTCTTGCCGCAGCCGTTGGGCCCGATCAGGCCGATCTTGTCGCCACGCAGCACGGTGGTGGTGAACTTGTCGATGAGCGTGCGCTCGCCGTAGCGCATCGTCACCTCTTCGAGGGCGGCGACGATCTTGCCGGACTGGCCGCCCGTGGCCACTTCGAGTCGCACCTGGCCCACCTGGTCGCGGCGCGCCACGCGCGTGGCACGCAACGCTTCCAGCCGGCCGATGCGGGCCGTGCTGCGGGTGCGCCGCGCCTCGACGCCCTTGCGAATCCAGATCTCTTCCTGCGCCAGCAGCTTGTCGGCACGGGCGTTGGCCAGTGCCTCCGACTCCATCTCGCGCGCCTTGGTCGCTTCGTACGTGGTGAAGTTGCCCGGGTAGCTGCGCAGCTTGCCGCGATCGAGTTCCACGATGCGGGTGGCCGTCGCGTCGATGAACGCGCGATCGTGCGAGATCAGGATCAGCGAGCCGCGGTAGTTCTTGAGCAGGTCGGCGAGCCAGTCGATCGCATCCAGATCCAGGTGGTTGGTGGGCTCGTCGAGCAGCAGCACGTCGGGCGTGGCCACCAGTGCCTGCGCCAGCGCCACGCGCTTGCGAACGCCGCCGGAGAGCTTCTCCACCAGGAGCTGCGGATCGAGGTCCAGGCGATGCAGCGTCTCGTCGACGCGGCGCTCCCAGTCCCAGCCGCCGAGCGCCTCGAGGCGCGTCTGCAGGCGGTCCATGTCGTCGTGGTCGACGCCGTCGTGGTTCTCGAACTTCTCGCGGGTTTCCTTGGCCTCGCGAACGCCTTCGCTCACGGCGTCGAACACGCTGATGCCGGGGGCGAACTGCGGCTCCTGCGGCACGTAGGTGCGGCGCAGGCCGCGTTCGACCTGCAGCATGCCGTCGTCGGGCTTGTCGATTCCCGCGAGGATCTTGAGCATGCTGGACTTGCCAGTGCCGTTGCGGCCGATCAGCGCCACGCGCTCGGCGGTCTCCAGCGCGAAGTCGGCGCCATCCAGCAGCGCGACGTGTCCGAACGCGAGGTGGGCATTGGTGAGGGTGAGAAGGGCCATGAAGTCGTCTTGGGCCGCGCAGGGCGCGGCGGGTTAGAAAGGATCCTGGCCTTCGGTCGTGGGTCGCGAACGGGAACGGGAGACGTTGGCCTCGAGCGCGTCGACGAACATCTTCGCCACGTCGAAACCGGATTGATCGGTGATTTCCTGGAAGCAGGTCGGGCTGGTGACGTTGATCTCGGTGAGCACATCGCCGATCACGTCCAGGCCGATCAGCATCAGGCCGCGCCGAGCGAGCTTGGGGCCGATGACGCCGGCGATCTCGCGCTCGCGCTCGGTGATGGCGCGCGCCACGCCCAGGCCGCCGGCGGCGAGGTTGCCGCGCACCTCGGTGCCCTGCGGGATGCGCGCCAGCGTGTGCGGCACGGCCTTGCCGTCGATGACCAGCACGCGCTTGTCGCCGTCGACGATCTGCGGCACGAACTTCTGCACCATCAGTGTCTGGGCGCCGTTCACGTTCAGCGTCTCGACGATGCTGCCCAGGTTCAGGCCGTCGTCCTTCACGCGGAAGATGCCCATGCCGCCCATGCCGTCCAGCGGCTTCAGGATGATGTCGCGGTGCTCCGCGTGGAACGCGCGCACGTCCGCGTCCGAGCGCGTGACGAGCGTGGGCGCGATGAACTGCGGGAACTCGAGGATGGCGAGCTTCTCGGGATGGTCGCGCAGCGCGGCCGGCGAGTTGAGCACCAGGGCGCCGTCGCGCTCGGCGTGGCTCAGCAGGTGCGTGGCGTAGAAGTATTCGCTGTCGAACGGCGGATCCTTGCGCATCAGCACCGCGTCGAACTCGGCTACCGCCACCGTCTCGGGACCCGTGGTGGTGTACCAGGCGTCTTGGCTGTGCGTGCCGACGCCCGTGAGCACGAGCGGCCGCGCGCGCGCCTGCACTCGGCCGCCGCGCTGCCAGCTCAGGTGTACAGGCTGCGTGGCCCACACCGTGTGGCCGCGCCGGCTCGCCTCGCGCATCATGGCGAAGGTGGAGTCCTTGTAGATCTTGAATGTGTCGAGCGGGTCGGCGACGAACAGCAGCTTCATGGGCACACCTGAGGAGTTCTTGTCCGCGCGCGGGCGCACGGACGAGATGGAATGGGGGCGCGGAGCCGACGGGCGGCTTTCGCGAGCGCGGCCCGACATGATCGCGCTGGGCGCGCCGGCGTCGGCGCGGCAGGGCTTTTCAGCGCGCGGGCGGCGCGGCAGACCGGAAGTGTTGCACACCCAGCGCCACGCCGCCGGCCACCACGGCCCAGAACGGGGCGCCGATGCCGCCCAAAGTCACGCCAGACAGCGCCACCAGAAAGGTGAGCGCCGCGGCATCGCGATGCTTCTCCACGGCCAGGGCCGAGGACAGCGCGCCGGCGATCGTGCCCAACAGCGCGAGGCCGGCCACCCCGACAACGAGAGCGTGCGGAAACGCGGCCATCAGGCCGACGACCGCGCCCCCGCCCAGCCCGATCAGCACGTAGAACACGCCCGCGGACACCGGCGCGATGTAGCGGCGCCGCATGTCGGGTGGGCAGCCACGCCGGGCAGGTTCGGGGAGGCCATCGTCACGATGAACATCGGCAGGCCCAGGCCGACTGCGGCGGCGACGCTGAACTCCGGCATCACGAACACCGGCCGCGCCCAGCCCCACTGCACGTTGGCCGGCGAGATGCCGCCCCGCGCCGCCGCCAGGCAGATGCCGGCAACCAGCACGCCCGGCACCGCGAAGCGCGGCCACGGGCGGCGGCCGAGCACGAACACCAGGGCCAATCCATCAGCCTCTCGAAGAGCCCGAAGGCGCCGGCCAGGGTGATCGGCACCCCGGAAACGATGAAAGGACCGGTCGCCACCGGGAGCGACACGCCGTGCGTGGTGGCCAACAGCGCGGCGCCCGGCGTCGACCAGGCGATGAACACCGGCTGGCGATACCAGAGCGACAGCCCGATGCTGGTGAGCCCGGTACCCATGCCCAGCGCCCACATCCTTGATGAAATCTCGGCGGGGGTCGCGCCCAGCGCCTGCGCCGCCTGGAACACGATCGCCACCGAGCTCGTGAATCCGACGAGCACGGCGATGAAGCCGGCCACCACGGCCGAGAACGAGAGATCTTTCAACATGGCGCGAAGGGTACCCGACCGTGCGAATCCAGCGCGGCCGTAGGACAAGCGGCCGCACCTGCGTCGGCCACGAACGGAAGAGCAGCGCTCCGTTCACGTTCTGACGCAAATCGGCATGTTGGCTGACAACGCGAGAGGGGCCTGGCCCGTTTAATCCGTATCAGCCCACCACATGGGCATGAAAGAGGACTTCACACATGAACACCACCCCCACCCCGACCTCGTCCACCCCTGCCGGCATCCACCGCGGCATCTGGATCGGCGGCGGCCTGATGGCCCTGACCATCGTCGCCCTGGCCACCACGCTCGTCGTGAGGAACAACGACGCACGGGCCGACACCACGGCCGGCGCCACGAGCGCTCCGCTGGTCGCCGGCACCGACACGTCGACCGCGGTCACCCCGGCACGCGTTGGCGCGACCAACGCGCCCGTCAACGAATCGTCGCGCCCCGCCTACCGTGCGCCCGCGCCGGTCCACCACGAACAGGCACGCTACGACGACAACCGCCAGCAAGTGGCCACCGCCCCGGTGTGCACCTCGTGCGGCGTGATCGACGGCTACAGCGCCGTACAAGTCAAGGGCCAGAACAACGGCGTCGGCGCCGTGGCGGGCGGCCTGGGCGGCGCGCTGGTGGGCAGCAAGATCGCAGGCCGCAGCAACCACACGCTCGGCGGCGTCATCGGCGCCGTGGGTGGCGGCCTGCTGGGCAACGCCATCGAGAGCCACGAGCGCACCATCACCGAATACGACGTGCGCGTGCGCATGGCCGACGGCTCGGTGCGCACCGTGCGCCAGGGCAGCATCCCCAACGTGGGCCAGCGCGTGAGCGTCGAAGGCAACACGCTGCGCGCGATCGACGGCCAGGGCTGAGCGCTCCGCGCTCCCTGATCACGGCCCGCTTCGCGGGCCGTTTTTCATGCGCTGTGCGAAACGATCAGCGGTCCGAACGAGTCCCAGGCCGTCTTCAGGATCAGCGCCGAGACGACCACGATGAACACCACGCGCACGAAGCCGGCGCCGCGGGCCAGGGCCAGGCGGGTGCCCAGCAGGCTGCCGACCACGTTGGCCACGGCCAGGACGGCGGCCACATGCCACCAGATGTGCCCCGTGGACGCGAACAGCACCAGGGCCGCGAAGTTGGTGGCGGTGTTCAGGCACTTGGCGGCGGCCGAGGCGTGCAGGAAGTCGTAGCCCAGCACGCGCACGAACAGGAACACGAAGAAGCTGCCGGTGCCCGGCCCGAAGAAGCCGTCGTAGAAGCCGATGCCCAGGCCGATGATGCCGGCGGCCAGCGCCTCGGCGCGGCCGGCCATGCGCGGCGTGTGATCGCGTCCCAGCTGCTTCTTGGCCACCGTGTACACGAGGATGGCCAGCAGCACGAAGGGCAGGGCCTGCTTGAGGGGCTTGGCGTCGACCATCGTCACCGCCCAGGCGCCGAAGAAGCTTCCCACCAGCGCGCCGGCCATGCCCCAGGCCAGGGTCACGCGCGCGAGGGTCACCCGGCGAGTGAACTGCACGGCCGCCCAGGCGGTGCCCCAGATGGCGCCGCCCTTGTTGGTGCCGAACAACGTGGCCGGGACGGCGGCGGGATACGTTGCGAAGAGCGCCGGCACGAGGACCAGGCCACCACCGCCCACCACCGCGTCGACGAAGCCCGCGAGGCCCGAAGCGGCCGCGACGATGAGGAGTTCGATCATCGAAGGATTATCGATGGCTCGTCGGCGTTGCTCGTTGCCAGCGTGGATCCTGCGACTGCGCGCAGGATGACAAGCACCCTTCAGAAAGGACAAAAGGGCGCGGCCTGTTGGCTGCGCCCTTCGTCTGTTCTGTGTCTGGCAGTCGCCTTTGGCGCCGCCTGCCTGGCCCGATAAGCGTTCGGACCGGCGTGTTATGTCTCCTCGTACCCCCTTCAGTATCCTACGCACCTTGTGGGTGCATATGACAAGAAAGTATATGCACTGTATGAGCGCATGTGTCAGCTGCACATCGGGGGTTTCCCGCTGTGTCGATGCACCAACATCGTTCAGGCCACGTTCACGGCCTGTTCAGGGTGTGACTTTTTCGAGCGCCCATTCCGCGGCTCGTTCGGCAATCATCAACGTCGGCGAGTTCGTGTTGCCGCTGGTGATGTCCGGCATCACGCTGGCGTCCACCACGCGCAGTCCGCCCACGCCGCGCACCCGCAGCCGGGAGTCGAGGACGGCGTCGGGCTCGTCGTCGCGCCCCATGCGACAGGTGCCCACCGGATGGAAGATGGTGGTGCCGATATCGCCGGCCAGGCGCGCGAGTTCGTCGTCGGTCTCGTATTCCAGGCCGGGCTTCACCTCGCGCGGATGAAAGCCCGCCAGCGCCGGCTGCGCCACGATGCGGCGGGTGAGGCGCAGCGAGTCGGCCGCCACGCGGCGATCGCCTTCGGTGGCCAGATAGCGCGGCGCGATGCGCGGCGCCTGCGCCGGGTCGGCCGACGTGATGTGTACCTCGCCGCGCGACTCCGGGTTCAGGTTGCACACGCTCGCCGTGAAGGCCTCGAAGCCGTGCAGCGGCTCGCCGAACGCGTCGAGCGACAACGGCTGCACGTGATATTCGAGGTTGGCCCAGCGCCTGGCCGCATCGGACCGCGTGAACGCGCCCAGTTGCGACGGCGCCATGCTCATGGGCCCGCTGCGCAAGAACGCGTATTCGGCCGCGATGCGCGCCTTGCCGATCAGCGTGGCCGACAGGGTGTTGAGCGTGCGCGTGTTGTCGACGGCGAACACCGCGCGCACCTGCAGGTGGTCCTGGAGATTGCCGCCCACGCCCGGCAGCTCGTGGCGCGGCGTGACGCCGGCCGCCTTCAGGCGCGCGCCGTCGCCGATGCCCGAGAGTTGCAGGATCTGCGGCGAGCCGACGGCACCGGCCGACAGCAGCACCTCGCCCCGGCAGCGCACCTGCACCGGCGCGTCGGTGCCGATGCGCAGCTCCACGCCGCGTGCCACGAGTCTGTCTTTCGAGCCCGCGGGCGCGTCCTCCAGCAG
>JACMOG010000864.1 GCA_014378125.1 Vitreoscilla sp.
CCGGGATGGAGCGCGCCCGCGGCGCCGCGGAGGCCGAACTGGCCACGTTGCCCGCCGGCCGCGCGTCGCTGCCCCCGCAGGCCCGTCGCGAAAGCTCGCAGATGCGCCGCGAGGTGCAGGCGCTCGCGCAGGCGCAGGCCGAGAACGAGTCGCATCGCGGCACGCAGGTGCTGGCGCCGCAGGCCGGCGAGATCGCCGCGCTGCTGGCGGCGCCGGGCCAGCCGGTGGTGGCCGGCCAGACGCTGGCCACGTTGCTGCCGGCCGGCGCGGCGCTGGAGGCCGAGCTGTGGGTCCCCACCCGCTCGGCCGGCTTCGTGCGCGCGGGCATGCCGGTGTGGCTGCGCGTGGACGCGTTCCCGTACGCGCGCTACGGGCAGCTGCCCGCGCACGTGCGCGAGGTGTCGCGCAGCACGGTGGCGGCGCGCGACCTCGGCGACGTCCACGCTGCCGATGAGCCGGGCGTCGCCGCGCCGGACAACGTGTTCCGCGTGACCGTGACGCCCGACCCCGACGCGCCGACCGGCGCGGCCATCGCCTGGCGCCAGTCGCTGAAGGCCGGCATGCACGTGCAGGCCAGCCTGGAGACCGAGCGACGCACGCTGGTGGAGTGGGCGCTGGAGCCGCTGGCGGCGTGGCGGGTGGCGGCGAAATGACGGACGCGATGCAGCACGATCCCGTGCCGGCGGGCGTCACGCGCCGCCTGGGCCTGCGCCGCGGCCTGCCGGTGATCCTGCAGACCCAGGCCACCGAGTGCGGCCTCGCGTGCCTGGCGATGGTGGCGGTGAGCCTGGGACTGGACACCGACCTGCCGTCGCTGCGCCTGCGCTTCGGGCTGTCTCGCAAGGGCGCGAATTTCGAAGGCCTGGTGCGCGTGGCGGCGGCGCTGGGGCTGGCCAGCCGGCCGCTGAAGCTCGACCTGCACAACCTGCGCGAGCTGCAGCTGCCCTGCATCCTGCACTGGGACATGAACCACTTCGTGGTGCTGAAGTCGGTGTCGGCGCGGCGCCTGGTGATCCACGACCCGCGCGTCGGCGCACGCACGCTCACCGTCGACGAGTTCGCGCCGCACTTCACCGGCATCGCGCTGGAGCTGTCGCCGGGCGAGGGTTTCGCGCCGAGGTCCGAGCGGCTGCACTTCACCCTGCGCGGGCTGATGGGCCGCATCACCGGCCTGAACCGCGGCCTCGCGCAGATCCTCGCGCTGGCACTCGCGCTCGAGGTGGTGGTGATCGCGCTGCCGTTCTACCTGCAATGGGTGGTCGACCAGGCGCTGCTGGCCGCCGACCGCGAGCTGCTGGGCGTGCTGGCACTGGGCTTCGGCCTGCTGGTGCTGTTGCAGGCGGGCATCGGCGCCGTGCGCAGCTGGTGGGTGGCCACGCTCAGCGCGCGCCTCAACTTCCAGTGGCTGGGCAACGTGTTCGGCCACCTGGTGCGGCTGCCGCTGGAGTTCTTCGAGAAGCGCCACGTGGGCCACATCGTGTCGTGCTTCGGCTCCATCGAGGTGATCCAGAAGACGCTCACCACGGGGCTGGTGCAGGCACTCGTCGACGGCCTGATGGTGGCCGGCACGCTGGCGATGATGGGCCTCTACAGCCCGGTGCTGATGGCCGTGTCGCTCGTCGCCGCGGGCCTCTACGGCCTGCTGCGCTGGAGCGTCTTCCGCGGGCTGCGCGAGGCGAGCGCCGAGGAGATCATCCACGCGGCGCGCCAGCAGACGCACTTCCTGGAGACCGCCGGCGGCATCCAGAGCGTGCGCCTGTTCGGCCGCGGCGACCAGCGTCGCGCCGGCTGGATGAACATGCTGGCCGACCAGTTCAACGCCGGCCTGCGCGTGGCGCGCGTGCACGTGGCGCACGAGAGCGCGCAGACGCTGCTGTTCGGCCTGGAGCGCGTGATCGTGGTGTGGCTGGCCGCGCGCATGGTGCTGGCCGGCGGCTTCACGGTGGGCATGCTGTTCGCGTACCTGGCCTACAAGGAGCTGTTCTCGGCGGGCGTGGGCGCGCTGGTCGACACGGCCTCCGAGCTGGCGGTGCTGCGACTGCACGGCGAGCGCGTGCCCGACATCGCGCTGGCCCCCACCGAGCCCGGCGAGGCGCCATCGCCCATCGAGATGGACCTGGGCCGGCGGCCCGCGCGCATCGGGCTGCGCGGCGTGGGCTACCGCTACGCGCCCACCGAGCCCTGGGTGCTGCGCGGCGTCGACCTGGTGGTGGAAGAAGGACGCAGCCTGGCCATCACCGGGCCTTCGGGCTGCGGCAAGACGACGCTGGTCAAGGTGTTGCTGGGCCTGCTGCCGCCCACCGAAGGCGAGGTGCTGTTCGACGGCACGCCCATCCACCGGCTGGGGCTGTCGCACTACCGCGCGCTGATCGGCACGGTGATGCAGGAAGACCGGCTGTTCTCCGGCTCGGTGGCCGACAACATCTGCTTCTTCGATGCCGAGCCCGACCTCGACTGGATCGAGGAATGCGCGCGCCTGGCGGCCGTCGACACCGAGATCCGCGCGATGACCATGGGCTTCCACACGCTGGTGACGGACGTCGGCACGGGGCTGTCGGGCGGCCAGAAGCAGCGCGTGCTGCTGGCGCGCGCGCTGTACCGACGCCCGCGCATCCTGGTGCTGGACGAGGCCACCAGCCACCTCGACCTGCGCAACGAGCGCAGCGTCAACGAGGCCGTGCGCTCGATGGCGCTCACGCGGGTGGTGGTGGCGCACCGCCCGGAGACGATCGCGGTGGCCGATCGGGTGGTGACCCTGGCCGATGGCCGGGTGGCGTCGGACAGCGCCGCCTCACGTCACACGGCTGACTGACCGGCGCGGCCAAAACACGGGCCGCGGCAGCGGCGGGACGATCTGCCCCCCCTTTTGGGGACGCGCGACCGATCGAGTTCAGCGAAACTTGGTTCATCGGCTCCAGCGCCGTCCCTGGTCTTCGACACGCTCTTTCTGCCGCGCAGCGCTCATGCGGGGCGCCATTGGGGTCGATCTGCTCGCAAAGTAAGTATTTCGCCTGCTGCCGAGTCGGGCGCAAGAGCCGAAAATACGCGAGAAATTGGGCGGCTCCGAAGGAAAGACATGTTCAAGCCACTCACACGCAACGCCAAGAACGCCCATCGCCCAGCCGCCGGCTTCGCGGAGACGCAGTTCCTGCACCAGGCCGAAGACGACGACTACAGCGGGTTCGCGCCCACGCAGTTGTTCGACGAGGGCCTCCTGGCGCAGGCGGCGGAGCCGACGGTGGCCGACGAGCCGGCGCAACCGGGTGCGCCCGCATCGCCGGCCCAGGCCCACGCCGCGGCCAGCACGTCGCGCACGGCGCTCGAACGTGCCGCGGCCACGTCGCTGCCCGAGCCCGCCACCACCGACGAGCCCTTCATCCCGCAGTCCTGGGTCACCTCGCAATGGGTTGCCGCGCAGGAGGCCAAGGCGCACGAGGCCGCCAGCCAGGCGGGTGCCGTGATGGCCGCCCAGCGCCGCGCCGAGGAGCAGACCCAGGCGGCCCAGCCCGCCGCCGAACCGGTGGCGCCACGCACCGGCCTCGGCCGCCTGCGCGCCGCATTCGAGAAGCTGCTACCGGGCGAATTGCGCAGCCTGCTGCCGCTGTTCATCGGCGTCACGGTGACGATGGCGCTGATCTCGGCGGTGCTGCCGATGGTCGACAAGCACTGAAGTCGGCAAGCCGCAGGGTGACGGCCCCGCCGGGCCGTCAATTCCCGAACGCGTGGATCGCCCGCGCGATCGCGAACAGCACCCAGAGCGCGATCCAGACCAGCCGACCTG
This sequence comes from Vitreoscilla sp., assembly GCA_014378125.1. The sequence goes on from JACMOG010000864.1 coordinate 3,782, forward strand.
CGCTGGGCCGGGCCCACGTCACCCGCGCCCACTTGATGACGGGCGGCTGCACGGGCCGGGCCCGCGTCGCCATCTCGATCTTCCTGAACCGCAGCGCCGCGGGAATCGCCTTCCAACGTTGCCGGGGCGGCAGACGCGTGCCGAACGGGGCGGCCGGAGTCGCGGGCGTGCGCCCGCGCAGGAAGCCGTCGAACTCGAGGCGGTCGACGGCGTCGCGCCACGCGAAGGCCTCGGCCACCACGAGCTCCAGCCAGGCCAGCACGCGCCGGATGGCCAGCACGCCGATCAACGCCGCCGGGGCGATCAGGGGCAGGGCGAAGGCGCGGGAGTCTTCGCCGTTCGTGTCGTCGACGGCCAACAGGATGAAGCCGACGCCTGCCAGTCCCACCGCCAGCACGATCGCCCAGCCCGGCTCTCTTGCCACGCCGCGCGCGATGGGGCCCGGCAATCGCCACTGGCCCGGCGCGGGATGCAGCCAGCGCAGCGCCTGCCGCAGCGCGAACGTGAGCGCCGTGCCGATGGCCGCGTAGACCGCGGCGTCGACAAGCCCGGGCGCGGCGCACGCGAGCGCGAGACCGGTGAGCAGGTCGGTGGTCATCAACTGGCGGCCCTGCAGGCGTCGCAGCGTCCGCGGAGCGAGGCCCGCGGCCAGGGCGGGGGTATCCGCCGTCTCGCATGCGAGTGCCCAGCGTTCGGCCCAGCGCAGGGCGTCGACCGCGGCTGGCCGCAGCGCGATCGGCGTCACCGCGGGCCGAGGCGAGTGCAGCCGCCGCAGCCACGCATTGCCGCTGAAGTGCCGTGCCCACACCAGGTCGCGCGACAGCGCCAGCCGCGCCTCCATCTGGCGCAGCGCCCACGCCGACAGCCAGCCGGAGAGGCGTGCCGGATGCTGGTGCCAGTCGAAGGTGCGGCCGGACTCGAACAGCAGCGTCAGCGGCGGCTGGTCGGTCTCGATGAACCAGCGCAGCAGCGCGAACTCCAGCGCCTGGCTGTCGTCCAGCGACGCGCTGGCGCGCGACTGCAGCAGCGTGCGCAGCTCGGGCAGGAAGGCCTCGTCGCGCGTGCCCAGCAACGCTGGAAGCGTGTTGCCAGGTCGGGCTCGCCGGCGTCGGTTTCGACGTGCGGGGCGCCGAGAAGCACGGGGATCGCGGCGTCGGCGTCGGCGGTGACGTCGATCTCGTGCTCGTGCTCGTGCTCGTGCTCGTGGACGTCGGACGCCCCGTCGTCCGCGGGCGGAGAGGGGTCGGTGGGCGGTTCGACAGGCATGGCGTCGACGACGTGGTCGGCGATCGGCTCCGCGACCTCGTCGCGCGCCGCCGCCTCGCGCCGGCGCGCGAACGGCAGCACGCCCTCGTAGGCCTCGCGGATGCGCGCGAAGTCCTGCGGGTGCGTCTCGGGCCGGAACTCCTTGATCAGCGCGGCGTAGCGCCGGCGCAGGTCGGCCACGGCCACGTCCTGGGCCACGCCCAAGGTTTCCCAGGGGGTCATCGCACGCCTACCAGGTGGGGCCGCGCTCGAGCGTGTCGAGCGCCACGGCGAACTGCTTGCGGGCCTCGCCGATCTCGCGTCCGTCCTGGCGCGCCAGCGCCGCCTCGAACTGGCCCAGCCAGCGGCCCACCTGGTCGCGCTCGTCGCCCAGCAACTGCTCGTACAGGCGGTTGGCGCGCGCCAGCACGAGGCGGTTCTGATCCTGGTCGCGCGGGTGCACCTTCAGCGCGGCGAGCTCGCCGCGGCGGCGCGCGATCTCGGCGTCGCCGATGTCGCCGGCGAGCTTGCGGGTCACCACGTTCTGTTCGATGCCGTGCTCGGGCACCACGATGTCGACGTCGAGGATGCCGTTGACGTCGTAGGTGTAGCGCACGTCCACCTGCACCGCGCCGGCCTGGCGCGGCGGGATGGTGACGTCGACGCTGCCCAGCTCGATGTTCTGGCTGCAATGGCGCGACTCGCCCTGGAAGATGTGCACGGCCAGCGCGGTCTGGTTGTCGGCCACGGTCTGCACGGTCTTCACGCGGCTGGCGGGCACCACGGTGTTGCGCTCGATGATGGGCAGGAACACGTCGCCGACGTGGCCGCCGCGGCCGTCCGACTCGCTCACGCGGATGCCCAGCGTGTGCGGGCACACGTCGGTGAGCACCATCTCCTCGAAGGCCTGGTCGCGGCTGGTGAGGCCGGCGCACACGGCCACGCCCAGCGCGATGGTCTGGTCGGGGTCGAGGTGGCGCGCCGGCAGCCGGCCGAACAGCTGCGACACCAGCCGGCGCACCATGGGCATGCGGCTGGCGCCGCCCACCAGCGCGATCTCGTCGAGGTCGGCCACGCGCAGGCGCGCATCCCGCAGCGCGCGCTCGATGGGCGCACGCAGGCGCTCGAGCAGTGGCTCGCAGGCCTTCTCGAACTCGGCATGCGTGAGCGACAGCGTGCCCAGGCCGAGGCCCTGCAGGTCGACCTCGCAGGTGAGGCCCGCGGCCAGCGCGCGCTTGGCCGCCTCGGCGGCGAATCGCAGCGCGCCCAGCTTGGCCGCGTCGGCCAGCGTCTTGTCGTCGACCGCGGCCTTGCGCGCGATCAGCTGCAGCATGGCCTCGGTGAAGTCGTCGCCGCCCAGGAAGCTGTCGCCGCCGGTGGCCCGCACCTCCATCACGCCGGAGAAGCGCTCGAGGATCGACACGTCGAAGGTGCCGCCGCCCAGGTCGATGATGAGGAAGGTGGCGTTGGCGTCGCGCTCGTGGATGCCGTGGAAGAGGGCGGCGGCGGTGGGCTCGTTGACCAGGCGCAGCACCTTCAGCCCGGCCAGCTCGCCGGCCAGGCGCGTGGCCTTGCGCTGCTGGTCGTTGAAGTAGGCGGGCACCGAGATGATGACCTCGTCCACCGTCTCGCCGGTGGCGTGCTCCGCGTCGGCCTTCAGCGCGCGCAGCACCAGCGCCGACAGGTCTTCGGGGCGGTAGTGCACGCCGGCCAGCGTCAGCTTCTGCCCGGTGCCCATCAGGCGCTTGAACGACGCGGCGCTGCGCCTGGGGTGGGTGACCAGCCGCTCGCGCGCGGTGGCGCCTACCAGCAGGCTGCCGTCGGCGTCCACCGACACGACGGAGGGCGTCAGCATGGCGCCGTGCACATTGGGAATCGGGGTCGGCACGCCGTCCTTCAGCCAGGTGATGAGGCTGTTGGTGGTGCCAAGGTCGATGCCGAAGATCAAGGGGTCCCTCCCATTCTGTTCCCGGGGCCAGACCCCGCTGCTCGTCGCGACGCGATTTTATGGGGGAGTCGGCGGGGCCCGGTTGGGCGCGTGGTGAGGCAACATCGGCCTCATGCGAACGCTCCTGTTCTTCGTGCTGTGCTGCCTGGCGGCGCGCGTGCCCGTCGCGCGGGCGCAGCCCGGGCCTCCGCCCGCGCTCGTGGCCATCCAGGCCATCCAGGGGCCGGGCGAGCGCAGTCCGTACGCGGGCCGGCGCGTTGCCACGGAGGGCGCGGTCACGCTGGTCACCAGCAACGGGTTCTTCCTGCAGGAGGATGACGGCGCGGGCGGCGGACGGGCCTCGCGCGGGCTGTTCGTGTTCACCGACGACGCGCCGGCCGTCGTCGCGGGCCAGTGCGTGCGGCTGGCCGGACGGGTGGCGGAGTTCAACGTGGGCGCCCCGGGCAATCGCGAGACGCTGGCACGCCCGGTCACCGAGCTGCACGAGGTGGCCGACCTGCAGGTGCTGCGCGACGGCTGCGGGGTGACGCCGGTGGCCCTCGCCTGGCCGCCGCCCGACGGGTCGAGCCTGGAGCGCCACGAAGGCATGCTGGTCACCTTGCCCGGCTCGTTCATCGTGCAGCAGAACTTCTTCCTGGGGCGCTTCGGGCAGCTCACGCTGGCCAGCGGCGGTCGCGCGCGGGCGCCCACCGACGTCGTGCGCCCCGGCGCGGCCGCGCGGGCGCTGGCGCGCGCCAACGGGCGGCGCCGCCTGGTGCTCGACGACGGCTCGGCGCACCAATTTCCGCAACCGCCGCCGTACCTGGGCGACGACGGCACGGTGCGCGCCGGCGACACGCTGTCCGGGCTCACCGGCGTGCTCGACTACGGCCTGGCCTCGGCCGATGCCGAAGGGCACGGCGCCTGGAAGATCCACCCGGTCCGCACGCCTCGCATCCTGCGCACCAACCCGCGCACCGCCGCGCCGGCCGGCGTCGGCGGGGACCTGCGCGTGGCTTCGGCCAACGTCGGCAACTTCTTCGCCACGCTCGCCGACGGCCGCGCCGGCTGCGGCCCGCGCCGCGTGGCATCCGACTGTCGCGGCGCGCGCAATGCCGGCGAGTTCGAGCGCCAGCGCGCCAAGCTCGTCGAGATGCTCTCGGCGCTCGATGCCGATGTGATCGCGCTGATGGAGATCCAGAACGACGACGATGGCGCGGCGCTGCAATCCCTGGTGGACGCGTTGAACGCGCGCGCCGGCGGCGCCGCCTGGGCCCGCGTGGAGATGCCGCCGGGCGCCGGGGGCGGCGACGCCATCCGCGTGGCGATGATCTACCGGCCGGCCCGCGTCGCGCTTCTCGGGCCGCCGCGCGCCGACCTCGACGCGGTGCACAACCGACCGCCGCTGGCGCAGTCCTTCACCACGGCGGACGGCACCGCGCGCTTCACCGTCATCGCCAGCCACTTCAAGTCGCGGCGCTGCGACGGCGCGAGCGGGCCCGATCGCGATCTGGGCGACGGGCAAGGCTGCTGGAGCCATCGCCGGGTGCTGCAGGCGCGTGCGCTGGCGCGCTTCGCGGGCACGATCGCGCGCGAGAGCGGCGTCGCCGGCACCTTGCTGGTGGGCGACTTCAACGCCTATGCGCGCGAGGATCCTCCCATGGCGCTGGCGGCGGCCGGCTTCGCCGACCAGGCCGCGCGCTTCGAGCCTGGCGGCTGGTCGTACGTGTTCGACGGCGCGTCGGGCCGCCTCGACGGCGTGTTCGCCAACGCGGCGATGGCGTCGCACGTGACGGGCGTCGCCACGTGGCACGTGAATGCCGACGAACCTCAGCTGCTGGACTATGCGTTCGCGTTGCGCGCGCCTTCCGCGGCGTCCGCGATATCCGCGGTCGTGCCACCCTGGACAGCCACGCCGTGGCGCGCGTCCGACCATGACCCGGTGGTCGTCGATCTCAGCGGGTCGGCTGCCGGCGCTGCGGTGCGACGGGCGTGCTTTGAAGTGGGGGTGGAACGCTTCGCGCTGGCCAACTGCCCGCGCTGCGGCGCGACTGGCATGCACGTGGCTCGACTCCGCACGTGCGCCTTGAATCCGGCCTGAACGGCC
>JACMOG010000865.1 GCA_014378125.1 Vitreoscilla sp.
CTGCCAAAGCACGATCCGGTGCACAAGGTCACCATCATCCCGCGCGGCCGTGCGCTGGGCGTCGCGTTCTACCTGCCGGAGAAGGACAACAGCTCGCCGGACAAGGAATACATGCTCGCCAACATCGCCGCGCTGTACGCGGGGCGCATCGCGGAAGAGGTGTTCATGGGCCAGCAGACCACGGGCGCGTCCAACGACTTCCAACGTGCCACGCAGATCGCGCGCGACATGGTGATGAAGTACGGCATGTCCGAGTCTTTGGGCCCCATGGTCTACGCCGAGAACGAGGGCGAGGTGTTCCTGGGCCGCTCGGTCACGCGCACCACCAACATCAGCGAATCGACGGTGCAGAAGGTGGACGCCGTGATCCGCAAGATCCTCGACACGCAGTACGCCCTGGCGCGCACGCTGATCGTGGCCGAGCGCGACAAGGTCGAGGCCATCGCCCAGGCGCTGCTCGAGTGGGAGACCATCTATCGCGAGCAGATGGACGACATCATGGAAGGCCGCCCGCCGCGTCCGCCCAAGGACTGGACGCCGACGATGAATCGTCCGGACCGCGCGCCGCCGGTCAAGGTCGACAACGCGCCGGCCGCGGCCTGAAGCGTTTGCACCAAGCCGACCTGGGTCGGATTCAACGGGGCCTCGTGCCCCGTTTTGCATTTCCTTCTCGCATCCCTCGATGATCTGGCAGACCAGCCGCTTCCGCATCGACCTGACGCAGCCCCGGGTGATGGGCATCGTCAACGTCACGCCCGACTCGTTCTCCGACGGCGGCCGTTTCGCCCAGGCCGACGCGGCGCGTGCGCATTGCGACTTGCTGGTGGCGCAGGGCGCCGACATCCTAGACATGGGCGGCGAGTCCACCCGCCCGGGCGCGCGCCCGCCCGACACGGCCGAGCAGCTCGAGCGCGTGCTGCCGGTGCTGCGCCACGCGGTCACGCTGGGCGTGCCGGTGTCGGAGGACACGGCCGACCCGGTGGTGATGCAGGCGGCGCTGGATCTGGGCGTCGACATCCTGAACGACGTGCGCGCGCTGCAGGCGCCGGGCACGCTGGACGTGGCGGCCGCGCACCCGACGGCCGGCGTGTGCCTGATGCACATGCAGGGCGAGCCCGGCTCGATGCAGTCGGCGCCGCACTACGACGACGACGACGTGGTGGCCGGCGTGTCCGCGTTCCTGGCTGCTCGCCGCGACGCCGCGCTGGCGGCCGGCATCGCGCGCGAGCGCATCGCGCTGGATCCCGGCATCGGCTTCGGCAAGACGCCGGCGCACAATCTGGCGCTGGCGCTGCACCAGCGGCGGCTGCTGGAGTTGGGTTGCCCGCTGCTGCTGGGCTGGTCGCGCAAGTCGACGCTGGGCCAGCTCACCGGCCGGCCCGTGGGCGAGCGGCTGGCCGCGAGCGTGGCGGCCGCGCTGGCCGCGGTGCGGCAGGGCGCCGCCATCGTGCGCGTGCACGACGTGGCCGAGACCGTGGACGCGCTGAAGGTGTGGCGTGCATTGACTCCCGATAAATAGATAACGAGACTTTTCCATGAGCAGAACCTACTTCGGCACCGACGGCATTCGCGGCACGGTCGGCACGGCCCCGATCACCGCCGACTTCATGCTGCGCCTGGGCCACGCCGTCGGCCGCGTGCTGCGCGCCAAGGCGCCCAAGGCCACCGTGCCCATCGGCAAGGACACGCGCGTGTCGGGCTACATGATCGAGTCCGCGCTCGAGGCCGGCTTCGCCTCGGCCGGCGTCGACGTGC
>JACMOG010000866.1 GCA_014378125.1 Vitreoscilla sp.
ACGGGTGCCCACCAGCGGGCAGACCGCGGGCGCCGCGGCGCGCGCGCCCGCCGGCGCCGCGCTGGCGCCGGCCGACCTGCTGGTCACCGCGCTGGGCGTCAACGACGTGGTGGGCCAGACCCGAGCCGCGCCCTTCCTGGCCGCGCTCGACGAGATCCGCGCGCTCGCGGTCACGCTCGCGCACGTCACCCACACGTGGCACTGCGGCCTGCCGCCGATGGGCACGTTTCCGCTGCTGCCGCAGCCGCTGCGCTGGATCCTGGGCCGCGACGCCGCCCACCTGGACGACGCGCTGGTTCGCCATCTCGCGGGCCAGACCGCGCGGCTGAACCTGCCGTTGCCCGAGGCGCCGCACCTGCCCGGCAAGGACGACGCCACGCCCGAGGGCTGGATGGCGCGCGACGGGTTCCATCCGGGGTTGCTGGGCTACCGGCAGTGGGGGCGGCAGGTGGCGGAAGCCATCGGCTGAACGTGCGTGCCACGCGCGAAGATCAGCGCGGAATCTGCCTTGGCTTCCCGTCCCGGTCGATCGCCACGTACGTGAGGTTCGCCTCCGTCACCTTCACCACCTGGATGTCGGCCGGATTGCGCTCGGCGTAGACCTCCACGCGCACCGTGATCGACGTGTTGCCCACGCGCTCCACCGTGGAATAGAAGCTCAGCAGGTCGCCGACCGACACCGGCTGCTTGAAGATGAACTGGTTCACCGCCACGGTGGTCACGCGGCCCTTGGCGATGCGCACCGGCAGCACCGAGCCGGCCAGGTCGACCTGCGCCATGATCCAGCCGCCGAAGATGTCGCCATTGAAGTTGGCGTCCGACGGCATCGGGATCACGCGCAGCGCGAGCTCCTTGTCGGCCGGCAGGGTGGTCGGCGCGTGCGCGCCGGCGTGCAGTTCGTCGTGGGTCATCGAGACATCTTTCGGGGCTGTCGAGCGCTGCCTGGATTGTGCTTGAAAGGGTTTACCCCTTGTTCCGAATGTTGCGGTGCAGCAGTGAACTTGTGCGCGCGAAAGATGCGTCCGACGCGCCCTCGCGATTCTTGCTATGGTTCGCGCCGCCCCCACCTGCGTTGCCACATGCACCCGAACCCGCCCGCCGCCGCCCGAGACGCCACGCCCGCCACCCAGCCGCGCAGCGACTGGCACACCCTCAAGCGCCTGATGCCCTACTTCTGGGAGTACCGCGTGCGCATGGTGATCGCGCTGGTGTTCCTGATCGGCGCCAAGGTGGCCAGCGTCAGCGTGCCGCTGCTGCTCAAGCGGCTGGTGGACGCGCTCAACATCTCCACCACCGATCCGCGCGCGCTGCTGGTGGTGCCGCTGGGCCTGCTGCTGGGCTACGCCGGGCTGCGGCTGGCCATGACGCTGTTCACCGAGTTGCGCGAGATCGTGTTCTCGCGCGCCACCTTCGGCGCGGCCAAGCGGGTGTCGCTGGAGACCTTCGAGCATTTGCACGCGCTGTCGCTGCGCTTCCACCTGGAGCGCCAGACGGGCGGCCTCACGCGCGACATCGAGCGCGGCCGCAGCGCGTTGCAGACGCTGGTGTCGTACTCGCTGTACACCATCATCCCGACGCTGGTGGAGCTGTCGTTCGTGCTCGTCCTGCTGGGCCACAAGTTCGACATGGGCTACGTGTGGATCACGCTGACGGCGCTGCTGCTGTACGGCCTGTTCACGATCTCGGTCACCGAGTGGCGCACCAAGTACCGCAAGGCGATGAACGAGCTCGACTCGAAGGCCAACACCAAGGCCATCGACGCGCTGCTGAACTTCGAGACGGTGAAGTACTTCAACAACGAGCAGTTCGAGGCGGCGCGCTACGAGACGGGCCTGGAGGCGTACCGCGAGGCGCAGATGAAGTCGCAAGCCACGCTGTCCATGCTCAACACCGGCCAGCAACTGATGATCGCCGGCAGCCTGGTGGCGCTGCTGTGGCGCGCCACCGGCGGCGTCATCGCGCACAAGATGACGCTGGGCGACTTCGTGATGGTCAACGCGCTCTTGATCCAGCTGTACGTGCCGCTCAACTTCCTGGGCGTGCTCTACCGCGAGGTCAAGCAGGGCCCCACCGACCTGGAGCGCATGTTCGCGCTGCTGGAAAAGGACCGCGAGGTGGCCGACGCCCCCGGCGCCACGGTGCTGCAGGTGAGCGGCGGGTCGGTGCGCTTCGAGGACGTGAGCTTCGCCTACGATCCGTCGCGGCCCATCCTGCACGGCGTCAGCTTCGAGATCCCGGCCGGCAAGACGGTGGCCGTCGTCGGGCCCAGCGGCGCCGGCAAGAGCACGCTGGCGCGGCTGCTGTACCGCTTCTACGACGTCACCGGGGGGGCCATCCGCATCGACGGGCAGGACCTGCGCCAGCTCACGCAGCACAGCCTGCGCAAGGCGATCGGCATCGTGCCGCAGGACACCGTGCTGTTCAACGACACCGTGGGCTACAACATCGGCTACGGCCGCAACGGCGCGTCGCAGGAAGAGATCGAGGGCGCGGCGCGCGCCGCCCACATCCACGACTTCATCGCCTCCACGCCCAAGGGCTACGAGACGATGGTGGGCGAGCGCGGGCTGGAGCTGTCGGGCGGCGAGAAGCAGCGCGTCGCGATCGCGCGAACCTTGCTCAAGAACCCGCCGGTGCTGATCCTCGACGAGGCGACCAGCGCGCTCGACAGCCGCACCGAAGGCGAGATTCTCGATACGCTGCAAGCGATCGAGCGCGGCCGAACCACGATCGTGATCGCACATCGCCTGTCGACCGTGGTCCATGCCGATGAGATTGTCGTGCTCGAGGCCGGGCAAGTGGTCGAACGCGGCAGCCACGCCGCGCTGCTGCGCAAGGATGGCCTCTACGCCGAGATGTGGAACCGACAGGCGCAGGAACGCGCGGAGGAAGCGGTGGCGGCGGAGTAAGCGAGGGGAGGTCGTGTGATGGGTGAGGATCGCCAAGAAGCGTGTTCGGCGATTGCGGTTCCGGCGAGCCTGTCTTCTGCGGTGGCCGGATATCAATGGGCGCGCGATCTGGTTGGGCAATCCGGCGGTGCCGTTTACCGTCTCCACGGCAAACAGCGCGCGACTGATCTGTTTCTGAAGCACGGACGCGATGCGCTTGCCGACGACATCACCGGCGAGATGGTCCGGCTGCGCTGGCTGGCCGGTCATATCCCTGTGCCCGCCGTCACCTATTTTGTCGGCACCGCGGACGAAGCCTGGCTGTTGATGCGC
>JACMOG010000867.1 GCA_014378125.1 Vitreoscilla sp.
CCACCACCGGCAGCTGCAGCCGGGCGGCCAGCGGCACCGTGGCGCGCACGTGCGACTCGTGCGAGGGCAGGCCGGCCCGCTGCAGCTCGAGGTTGAAGCGGCCCGGGAAGATGCGCGCCAGCTCGCGGGCCGCGGCCTCGGCCCGCGGGACGTCGCCGCCCAGCAACGCCTGGCCCACCGCGCCCATGTCGGCGCCCGACAGCGCGATGAGGCCGCCGCCCAGCTCTTGCAGCCAGTCCCAGCGCACCCAGGCCTGGGCGCGCTGCACGTTCTTCGTCCAGCTGCGGCCCAGCAGCTCGGACAGGTTGAGGTAGCCCTGCTTGTCCTGCACCAGCAGCGCCAGGCGCGTGGGCACGCGGTCGGCGGCGTCGGGCAGCGGGTCCATCCACACGTCGACGCCGATGATGGGCTTGACGCCCTTGCCCCGGCACGCCTTGTAGAACTTGATGGCCCCGAACAGGTTGGACAGGTCGGTGACGCCCAGCGCCACCTGCCCGTCGGCCTTGGCCGCCGGCGCCACCTCGTCGATCCGCAGGGTGCCGTCGACGACGGAGAACTCGGTGTGGGTGCGCAGGTGAACGAAAGCCATGGCTCGATTGTAGGGAGCCGGGGGCCGTCACCCGGCGCGCAGATCGTGGCTTTCGGGCGTCCGGCTGTGCTAGGCGCCGCGGCGGCGGCATCGCCGCGGTTCGCTGGTCAGGCGTCGTAGCTCAGTGGCAGCAGGATCGTGAACTTCGTGCCGCGCTGCGGCTGCGAGTCGATCTCGATCGTCGCGTCCAGCAGCGTGCACAGGCGCTTGACGATCGACAGCCCGATGCCTTCGCCGCCTGTCCGCCGGCCGACTTCCTGCGCCGACGCGGTCACCGCGGGCGCCTGCGCCTGGGTGACGTGCACCACGGCACCATCGAGCTCCGCCTGCGCCAGGTCGTGCGCCTGACCGGACGCGATGCCGATGGCGCCGGCGAGCGGCGTGGTCGGCCCGAGCTGGAAGCCCGGTCCGGTGTCCTCCACATCGACGAACCAGCGCGGCGCATCGGCGCGTGGATCGGGCCCCCAGCGAAGCGTCACGACGCCCCTGACCGTATAGCGGAGCGCGTTGAGCAGCAGGTTGCTGACGATGCGCCGGACCTTGACCGCGTCGCCGTGCACCTGGAACTCGTCCGGGCCCTCCAGCATGAGGGACAGTCCGCGATCGTGCGCCAGGCTTTCCATGGCCGCCATGAGGTCGCGCATCATTCGGCCGACGTCCACCACGGCGACGATGCGAACCTCCTGGCCGCCTTGCAGCCGTGCCAGGCTGGTGACATCTTCCAGCAGGCTGTGCAGCGCCCGGACGTTGCGATCCAGCGAGGCCAGGAAGCGGTCGCGCTTGTCGGCCATGCCCACCGGCGTGGCCAGGCCCGCCGCCACCAGGCTCACGACGCTCAGGTTGCCGCGCAGGTCGTGCGCGGCCTGCTGCCACAAGGAGGCGCGCTGCGTCTCCAGGGTCTGCAGCGAATCGAGCGCCTGCTCCAGATCCTGGACATGGCCGGCCGCCTCGATCTGCTGAAGCTTGAAGAACTGCTCGACGCTCGAGGTGGTGGCCACGCTGTAGATCGCGGCCCAGATGCGGTGGACCGCGCTGGACAGGTCGTGTCCTTCGAGCAAGGGCTCGGCGGCGCAGCGGTCGATCTCGGCGACGACGGTCTCGTTGAGGCGCCCGAGTTCACGCACCACCTCCGCCAGGTCGAAGCCCTGCTGCCACCGGTGCAGGCCGTGCGCGGCCGCGTCGCCCGCCTGCGCGTCTTCTGCCGCCTGCCGCGCCACCCTGCCGACGATGCCCAGCCGCGTCTCGAAATCCTCCATCAACGCGGCGAGGTGGTCGTGCAACTGCGCCAGCGGCAACGATGCGCCGGTGAGCAGCTTGGGATCGGCGCCGACCTTCGCCGTCCAGTTCGCCAGGATGTCGGCCCGGCGCTCTGCAAGGCGCTTTCCGAAGTCCGACAGACGATCTTGCAACACAGGCACCCTCCATGCGTCGACGAGCGCGACGAACTCACCGGCCGCGGATCGCCCGGACAAACGCAGAAGATACCCGACTCTTGCACGCGGCGCACGGCGGGCCGTCGAACGGCCGGGCCGACGGGCGGGCACGACGGCTCGTAGCTGTCGCGCACCCGAGGCGCGAAGGCCTCAAAATACGGACTGCGCCGTCCCTGCCGCGCCCACCGTTTCGCTTTCCGATGTCCTTCCTCAACATCTCCACCTACCGCTTCGTCGAGCTCGACCACCTGCCCGCGCTGCGCGACCGCCTCGAGGCACGCGCCGATGCGGCCGGCGTCAAGGGCACGATCCTGCTCGCCCGCGAAGGCATCAACCTGTTCATGGCCGGCGAGGAAGCCGCCCTGCGCGGCTGGGTGGCCGGCGCGCTGCACGCCGAGCCGCCGTTCGCCGGGCTGCCCACCAAGGACAGCTTCTCCGACACCATGCCGTTCAAGCGCCTGAAGGTGAAGATCAAGAACGAGCTGATCCGCATGAACCACCCCACCATCCAGCCGCAGCAGGGCCGGGCCGCGTCGGTGCCGCCCGCCACGCTGGCGCGCTGGCTCGCACAGGGCCACGACGACGCCGGCCGCC
>JACMOG010000868.1 GCA_014378125.1 Vitreoscilla sp.
CCACGTCGACCTCGCCGCCGCCGATGCGGCGGTGCCGAACTGGAACGCCGGCAAGGCGAACATCACCTTCGTCTCGCCGGGCATGACCACCGTCTCGAGCCAGGTCACCTACCGCCGGCAGTTGCCGGAGGTCGCACTCGTGACGCCGTCGCAGGTGTGGCCGGGGCAGGCCGCCACCGTGCGGGTGACCGGTCGCGGGCTGTCGCAGCTGACGAGCATTGGCCAGATCCACCTGGGCAGCCAGGCGGCGACCGCCGGAACGCTCGATTCCGACTCGCAGGTCACGCTGCAACTGCCCGCGCTGTCCGCCGGCTCGGTTCAGGTGTCGGTGGCCAACGGACTTCACACGAGCGGCACGCAGGCCAACCTGGCAATCGCCGCGGGGCGCCTGGCCTACGCGGCCGTGCCCACCACCGGCTCGAAGAACGACATCGTGTACGACCCGTCGCGCCAGGCCGTCTTCGCCGCGGACAGCGCCGACGGCACGCTGGTTCGCTGGAAGTTGTCCGGCGGCACGTGGGCGGCCACGTCCAAGCCTTTGACCGACATCTGGCGGGTGCAGCTGTCGGCCGACCGCCAGACGCTCTACGCCGTCACCTGGAACACGCTGTACGAGCTGGATCCGGACACCCTCGACGTCAGGACGACACACGACGGTGCCGCCTTCGCCGGCAACACCTACGACGAGCCGATGCCGCTCACCATCGACCAACGGCTGTGGATGCCCGAGGGCAACGGGCTCTATTTCGACCTGCGCACTCGCGCGTTCACCGCGCCTGTGGCGACCGAGTACGGGCCGAACTCCCCCACCTTCGAGCCCTTGGCGGCGACGCCGGATGGCTCTCACCTGTTCACCGTCGACGCCAACGGCAACGGCTTCTCCTCCAGCGGATGGTATTCGGCGGCAACGCAGACCAGCACGTCGCTTCCCGTGGGACTGCTGGTCGACGAGTACCGCGCGAACTTCGACCTGGATGGCGGCCGCGGCCTGTTCGAATGGCGATGGGTCTACGACACCACCACGTGGAACCTGGTCGGCACCGCCTCGCTCGGCTCGAATGAGCAAGGCGTCGGCGGCGTGCTGTCGCCGGACGGCACCCGCGTGTACCGCCTCGCGGGCCCGCCGAATGCGAACCAGTTCGTGTCGGACCACGTCGAGGTCTTCGACGTCACGCAGCCTGCGCCCGGCAGCCACCAGCTGCCGATGATCGGCACCATCGCCGTGCCCGACCAGGCCGTGAACTGCTCGTTCAACTGCGACGTCATCGGCCGCCTGGCCATCGACCCGCTGGGCTCGACGTTGTTCTGGGCGGGCGACCAGAAGCTGGTCGTGATCCCGATCCCGCAGGGTCTTGCCCAGCCGGCGTCGGCCAGGTCCGGCGTGCGGCGACTGCTTCCGGCCACGGTCGCGGCAAGCCGGCGTTGACGGCCGCAATGCGGGCTGGGCGAAGGCGGTTCGCCAAGCCCGCGCCGTGCCGCGATACTGCAGGGATGCAACGACCTCCTGGCGCACGACCATGACCGACACCGAACTGGCCGACTTCTACCGCGACTACATCGCCTGCCTCAACGCGCAGGACTGGCCCGGCCTCGCGCAGTTCGTCGCGCACGACGTGGTGCACAACGGCCGTGCGTTCGGGCTGTCCGGCTATCGCGCCATGCTGGTCAAGGACTACGAGGACATCCCCGACCTCACGTTCACTATCGAGCTGCTCACCTGCGATCCGCCCAGCATCGCGTCGCGCCTGGCGTTCGACTGCACGCCCAAGGGCGAGTTCCAGGGCCTGGCCGTCAACGGCAAGCGCGTGAAGTTCTCGGAGAACGTGTTCTACGAACTGCACGACCGCAAGATCGCACAGGTGTGGTCTACCATCGACAAAGCCGCGATCGAGGCACAGCTGTAGACGCCTTCTGCCGCTCAGAAGCCTAGGCGCGCTGCCCGAACCGCGAGCGCAGGCTGCGCTCGCTGAACACCTCCAGCGTCGCCTCCAGCGCCTGCGCGGCAGGCCCGTCGCCCGCCATCTCCAGGCACAGCGCCGCCACCTCCGACGTGCACAGGTGGTGCGCGTGCGACGACTGCCGCAGCTGGTAGCGCGACACGCGCTGCGGGCTCAACGCCAGCACCGGAAAGCGGTCGAGCCACGGGCTCTTTCGGAAGGCCTTGCGCGCCTCGGCCCAGGTGCCGTCCAGCAGGATGAACAGGGGGCGGCGTTGCGCGTCGGGCACGAGCTCGGAGATCACCCGCTCGGGCGCCGCGAACTCGGACGGGAACACGATCACGGGCTGCCAGCGCGGGTCGTCCAGCAGGGCCGTCAATGCCGGATCGACGTGCGTGCGCGACCACTCGAACGCGAACGTGTCGGGCACGACGTCGGCCACCAGCCACCCGGTGTTGCTGGGCTTGAGCGCCTCGAACTCGCCCATCAACAGGCAGATGCCCGCCCGCGTGGGCACGCACGTGCGTGACGCGCACATGCAGTGGGCGGGCACCAGGCGGCAACCGACGCAACGCGCCTTGCGAGGGCCCCCGCGATCGAGCCGGGGGATCCACTCGTTGGTGGCCAGGCAGGCGTCGCGCAGGCGCGCAACGGCGTGCGGGGGCGCGGGCGCCCGCGCGAGATCGTGCGTGTCCACGTGCGGCCCGCGCCCGGTCAGGGCGGGGCGACCTTGGTACGGGCCGCGGACTTGGCGACGCCGCCGCCGGCCTTGCGAGCCACCACCGTCCTGGCCTTGTGCGGCGCCTTCGACGACGCCACGTGCGTGCCGCTGCGGGCGTTGGGCGTCTGCGCCACCTGGATCTTGGCGCGCCCCGTCCTGGCCGTTGGAGCCGCCTTGGCGACCTGGGTGGACTTGCCGGCCGCGGGATGCGACGGCGCGCGCGCCAGCGAGGTGGAACGCGGCGGGAACAGCACGGCCGCCGAGCCCGCCGAGAACTTGCCCGAGCCGGCCACGTGGTTCCATGCCGCCACTTCCGACGGTGCCACGTGCCAGCGCCTGGCCACCGAGGCGACCGTCTCGCCGCCCTTGCCCACGCGCATGTTCACGCGGCGGGTGGGCGGCAGGTCGGGCGCCAGGCTCAGCGCGGCGGAGTCGGCCACGGTCAGCGACACGTCGGCGATGTGTTGCGCCGAGCGCGGCACCAACAGCGTGGAGCCCGACTTCACCAGCATGCGCGCGGGGATGTGGTTGACCTCGCGCAGCTCGGCCTCGCTCATGCCCACCAGCTTGGCGGCATCGGCAGGACGCATCGTCTTGCCCACCAGGTAGACCGTCCACGAGGCCAGCGCGCCCTCGTGCGACTTCACCGCGCGCACGAAGTCGTCGGCGTTGTCGTAGGGCAGCAGCACCTGCGGCGTGCCCGAGGCCAGGATCACGGGCTTGTCGAGCTGCGGGTTCAGCATGCGGAACTCGTCGATGGGTACGTTGGCCAGCTTGGCCGCCGTGTCGACGTCGATGTCGCGCTCGATGGGCACGCTCAGGAAGTACGGGTGGTTGCCCACCGGCGGCAGCGTCAGCGAGTAGGCCTCGGGGTGCAGCACGATGTTCTTGACGGCCTGCAGCTTGGGCACGTACTGGCGGGTTTCCACCGGCAGGCTGAGGCTCTCGTAGTCGGTGGGGCGGCCGGCCTTCTGGTTGCGCACGATGGCGCGCTGCACCGTGCCCTGGCCGCAGTTGTAGGCGGCCAGCGCCAGGCGCCAGTCGCCGAACATGTCGTGCAGGCGCTGCAGGTAGTCGAGGGCGGCGCGGGTGGACGCCAGCACGTCGCGGCGGTCGTCGCGGAAGATGTTCTGCTTGAGGTCGAAGTCCTTGCCGGTGGCCGGCACGAACTGCCACATGCCCGA
>JACMOG010000869.1 GCA_014378125.1 Vitreoscilla sp.
CAGGCGCATCAGCAGCCCGTCGACGACGCCGCCCGCGAATCCGGCCACCAGGCCGGCGGTGACGCCCGCCAGCACGGACAGCGCCCCCGTGCACAGGCCCACCATCAGCGAGATGCGGGCGCCGTAGAACAGCGCCGAGAGGATGTCGAGGCCCTGGTCGTCGGTGCCCAGCGGATAGGTGGCGCGGCCGTCGGCGAGCCACGCCGGCGGCAGGTGCGAGTCGGCCAGGTCCAGCGTGGCCAGGTCGAACGGGTCGTGCGGCGCGAGCCAGGGGGCGACCAGCGCGGCGCCCAGGCACAGCAGCGCCACGAGCGCCAGCTGGTAGACGGCCAGCGTGAACGCCGGCAGCACGAGGCATGCAGGCGTTCGCGCTGCGCGGGCGTGGCGTCCTGCCCCACCATGTTGCTTGCCGGATCGCCCACGTACTGGAACAGCGAGAACGCACCGATCCCGACGACCAGCAGCACGAGGACGGCCGGGGCGATTCGGCGGAAAATGAACGGCAGCATCGAGGTCAAAAATACTCGCGAAACGCCGCGCCGACGCCGGGGGGCGCCGCTCGGACGGCGCGCCAATGGAACAGGTTCATCGCCGATTTGTAGGGGCGCTGGGTCACTGCTGGACATCGATGGGTCACTGCCGGGCGTCGCTGGGTCGCTCGCAATCCGACACCCTGCAATCCGACGATGACCCATGAAAAAGGCCCGTCCGAAGACGAGCCTTGATGGGGCCCCGCTTGAAGCGGGGCGCTGAGGTTCACCCGGCCAAGGCCGGGAAACGATCAGAAGTTGTGGACGATGCCGGCGTTGAAGGCCTTGTCGGCGGTGCCCGTTTCCGTGGCGTTGCCCACGACGAGGTTGCCGCCGTTGAAGTTCGTGATGCGAGCGTACGACGTGTACAGCGAGGTACGCTTCGACAGCGGGTACTGGTAGCCGATGCCGAGCTGGTTGGCGTCGCGGTTGAGGTTCGTACGGTCGTTGTGATGGATGTACGAAGCCAGCAGGTTGCCGCCGGCCACGGGCACCGTGACGCCGCCCATGAAGCTCAGGATGTCGAGCGCGGCGGTGCCGGAGACCTTCTGGCCCATGCCGTGGAGCTTGACGATGCCCAGGTCGTAGCTGCCGCCGAAGGTCAGTACCTTCTTGGACGGCGCGTTGCCCGCGGTGTTGCTCTGGTTGTAGTACGTCACGCCAGCGTAGGCCGGGCCCGACGCGAAGTTCAGGCCAGCGCCCGTTTCGCGGCCGCCTTGCCAGTTGCCCGGCTGCTCGCCGAACGCCGTCTCGAACGAGCCGGTGAAGCCGGCGATGTTCGGGGTGGAGTACGTGACCGAATTATTCAGGCGGATGCCCGACGGATCCATCAGGTAGACGCTGGGGTGCGTCGCATTCGGATTGTTCGTGTTGTTCGTCTGGCCCGCAAAACCGGCGCCGAACGGATCGATCGTGGCCAGGTTGTTGAAGCCGAGGCTGTACTGGCGGCCGGCGCTCAGGGCACCGAACGAACCGGTCAGGTCGCCGTGAGCCTGGCGGCCCATGAAGTTGTTGCTGCCCGTGCAGAAGTTCGGCGCGCTGGTGGTGCCGATGACGGTGCCGCTGTTGGTCACGTTGGTGGATTGGGCCGAGGCGCTGTCAGCGCAGAAGCCGGTTTCCAGCTGGAACGAGAACTTGGTGCCGCCGCCGAGGTCTTCAACACCCTTGAAGCCGATGCGCGAGCCGCCGGTCACGCCGGACGCGAGGCGCACCGAGTGGCCAGCAGTGCCGGAGTCATAGACCATGCCCAGGTCGACCTTGCCGTAGAGCGTGACCGACGATTGAGCGGATGCGGCGCCGCTGACGGCGGTGAGCACTGCGAGAGCGAGCAGCGACTTTTTCATTGCGAATATCTCCTAGGGTTAACAAGAGATTCCGGTCGCGGCGCGGCTGGGCAGGTACACCGCAATGGCCGCAACCTCATCGGAAGCTGCACGTATTGCACCAGAGGGGCTCTGCCGACGCAAAGAAACACGGCCGAAATCGCAGAGGCCTGTTGTCCTCACACAACGTCACATGCGGGGGTCCCTTGGCCCTGCGGCCAGGGGCGAACAGACATCTTCGGTTATCGTTCCGCCATGGAACTGAGTCTTGTCGATCGCTGGATCTGCGGCGCCGAAGTGGCGCTGCGCACGCTGTCCGGAGGAAGCCGCGCCGAACGTCCGGCGCCGCTGCCGCCGGCCGGCGATTCGCCGGCCGAGCTCGACGCCGGCCAGAAGCGGCTGTCCGGCGCGCTGATGCGCGTGAACCATGTGGGCGAGGTGTGCGCGCAGGCGCTGTACCAGGCCCAGGCCCTGGCCACCGCCAACCCCGAACTGAAGGCGCAGATGGCGCGGGCGGCCCGCGAGGAGGTGGATCACCTCGCCTGGACCGAGGAGCGGCTCGCCCAGCTGGGCGACCGTCCCAGCCTGCTGAACCCGCTCTGGTACGGCGGCGCGTTCCTGATCGGGTTGGCCGCGGGGCGGCTCGGCGACCGCGTGAGCCTGGGCTTCGTCGTCGAGACCGAACGCCAGGTCGAACACCATCTGGAGAGCCATCTCGAGCGGTTGCCGGAGGCCGTCGTCGCGCCGCGCGCCATCGTCCACCAGATGCGCATCGACGAGGGCGAACACGCGGTGGCGGCGCAGCAGGCCGGCGGCGTCGAGCTGCCGGCGCCGGTGCGCGGGGCGATGCGCCTGGCCGCCAGGGTGATGACGGGCACCGCGCACTACCTCTGAACCACAGGTTCTCAGGCTTCGACGATCTCGAAGCTGGTGGTGATCTCGGCCGTCTTGCCCAGCATCACCGTGGCCGAGCAGTACTTCTCGTGCGACAGCGCGATCGCCCGCTCCACGGCCACCGGCGCCACGGCCTTGCCGCTGACCACGAAGTGCAGATGCAGCTTCGTGAACACCTTCGGATCCTCGTGCGCGCGCTCCGCGGTGGCCTTCACCTGGCAGCCCGTGACCGCGTGGCGGCCGCGCTTGAGGATCAGCACGACGTCGTAGGCGGTGCAGCCGCCGGCGCCCGCCAGCAACGTCTCCATCGGCCGCGGCGCAAGGTTGCGACCGCCGCCGTCCGGCGCGCCGTCCATCATGAGCAGGTGGCCGCTGCCGGTCTCGGCCGAGAAGGCCATGCCGGTGGAGGGCAGCCAGTTGATCGTGCATTCCATGGTTGTCGTTTCCGGAAATCACAGGGCGACGCAGCCCGACCGTCTCGATTGTGCAACGCTTGCACCCCCCTGGCCGCCTCATCAGATTGCAAATCGCTGACCAACTTGGTGCACGACCGTGCTTTTTGCACCTCGGACGGACATTTGAGACCCCTCCCTACAGAGGGCAGCGAAGATTTATTGCGGTGCAACAACCCCTGATATAGACTGACTTCATTGTCGATGCGGCAAGCCCCTCCGGAAGACGGATTCACCTCCGCAGGAACCCTCCCGCACCGACTGCAAGTTGTCTCCTCCACCTCCTTAAAACTGGTGGATTCAGGCCCAGAGCTGTGAAGCTTTGGGCCTTTTCTTTTGTGGCGACACTTTCGCACCTGGCGTGGCATCCGTTGTCGCATCGAGAAGCCGGCCCTCGCACGGGGCCGTATGATCCGGCGGCTCTGCCCAACCCTGCGACAGGAGCTCCCGATGGCCGCCGCACGCCCCCCGCGCGAATCTTCTTCCGATGCCGACACGGGACGCTCGTCCGGCATCGCGGGGATCACGCCCGCGGCCCCGTTGTCCCGCGCCGCCCAGGCGATCGCCGGCGACTACCTGCGCCGCATCCTCACCGCCCGCGTGTACGACGTGGCCGTCGAGACCCCGCTAGAGCCCGCCCGCAACCTGTCGCGCCGCCTGGGCAACCAGGTGCTGCTCAAGCGCGAGGACACGCAGTCCGTGTTCAGCTTCAAGCTGCGCGGCGCGTACAACAAGATGATCAACCTGGCGCCCGCGGCGCTGCAGCGAGGCGTGATCTGCGCGTCCGCG
>JACMOG010000870.1 GCA_014378125.1 Vitreoscilla sp.
CGCAGGCATGCAGCGCGTGACGCGCGCGCTGCCACATGCGCCAGGCCGACAGCGCCAGCACGGCGGCGAACGCCAACGTCAACGGCGCGTTGGGCACGCGCTGCGCGGCCACCACGCCCAGCGGCGCGAGCACCATCGCCAGGCCGCCCATCAGCATCGCCGCGCGATAACGCACGATGCCGTCGCGCAGGCCCAGCGTCGCCGACATCGCGGCGGCCAGTCCCACCGCCAGCAGCCCGATGGGCGCCGCCTCGGCCACGCCCAGGTGCAGCGCGAACACGAGCAGCGGCACGGCCAGGATGCCGCCGCCGGCGCCGGTCAGCGCCAGCAGCAGGCCCACCAGCGCGCCGAGCGCGAACGGCTCCATCAGGCGGAAAGACGGGAAGTCATCACGCCATTGGAACAGCATGCGCGGCGGACGGTGGATCCTGCGACTGCCCGCCGGATGAAAGACAGGGACACGCGAGCGGACAGGACATCGGGTTCGTACTCCCCGGAAAGGGGCTTGTCGTGGACGCCCACTCGGTGAGAGACTGGTCCGATGGACAGTCAACACGCGACCCTCGATCCGCAGTCCCACACCTGGCTGGAACTCGGAGAAGTGCAGCAGTTGCTGCTGGATGCCTACCCTGGCGTGGTGCTGGGCGTCGACGCCCAGAGCCGAATACGCTGGATCAACCCGGTAGCGGCCGAGCGCCTGGGCTACGGGCGCGACGAGCTCGGCGGCAAGCCCATCGCGGGCAGTCTCATCGCACTGGAGGAACTCGAGGCGCGCGCCGCCGAGCTGTCGCGCATCCTCGGCGAGCACGTGGTGGCCGATGCCGGCGTGCTGGGCGCCGCGCTGCGGCGCGACGGGGTGGCCAGCGAGCACGACTGGGTGCTGCGCCACAAGGACGGCTCGCCGCACCCCACCCGCCTCAACGTGGGGGCCCTGCGCAACCACCGTGGGCAGGTCACCGGCCTCATCGCCGTGGAGCCGCTGCACCGCGGTACCGACGAGCCGCCGCTTCGCCTCACGCACCACGACAGCCTCACCGGCCTGCCCACGCGCGCGGTGCTGCAGGATCGGGCCGAGATGGCGCTGCTGCGTGCGGCGCGCCAGAAAAGCGTGCTGGCCTTCATGCTCATCGAGATCGACGGCTTCGATGCGCTGTGCGAGCAGTACGGCCACAGCGTGGGCGACGACGTGCTGCGTGCCACCGCGGGCCGGCTGCACTTCGAATTGCGCAAGACCGACACTGCAGTGCGCCTGGACCGCAGCCAGTTCGCGGCCATGCTGGTCGACCTGCATCAGCCCGAGGAGGCCGAGCGCGTGGCCGCCAAGGTGGCACAGGCGCTGGGTGCGCCCATCAACGTGGGCGTGGCGCGTGTGTCGCTGGCGGCCCGCGTGGGCGTGGTGTGGTCGCCGGCGCACGGCAACCAGTTGCTTCCCCTGCTGCAGGCCGCCGAGGCCGCGCTGGCCACGCTGCCGGCGGGCCAGGGCGGCGTCGCCGCCCCGCCCGCGACGAGCTAGTTCAGAACGGCGCCGCCGACGGCACGAAGTCGTCGTCCGTGGTGTCGGTCACCGGCAGGGCACGCGGGTCGTGCGTGTGCTTGTCGGCCCGGCCCTGCGCATGATCCAGCGCGCGCAGCAGCTTGTGCACCGCGCCGTTGAACGCGGCGTCCAGCTCCTCGGCGTGATGCGTCACGGCGATCGGCGGCCGGCCGTTCGGGCGCGCCTCGATCAAGCAGCGCTTGTCGCCGCTGCCGGGGCGTCCCGCCTGCTCCAGGTTGAAGTGCACCTCCACGCGCGTGAGTTGGTCGGCATGGCGGTTCAGCGTCGACTCGAGCTCGCTGCGTGCCCAGGCGTCGAGGCGTTCGTTGCCGTCGATGTGGTGGTCGGTGTTGATCTGGATCTGCATGAAGAGTCCTTTGGGTTCGAGTTGCCCATCATGCGGCAGTCCTCGTGCCCATGCAGCCGCGGCATGTCGATTGCCCGACCGGGACATTCCACAGCACAGCGGAGCCCCACATCATGAACTCGAACCAGACCCCTGCCCGCACCCGCGACGACCTGCCCGACGGCCGCAATGGCCACGTGGTGGGCGAGAACGACGACAACCTGCTCGAGTCGATCGGCAAGTCCATCATCGCGCCCGTCGAGGGCGCCGACGAAGATGCCGAACCGGTGGACCCGGAACACGGCCGCGCGTTCGTCGACTTGACCAAGACGCTGCCGCAAGGGCAGTCGGAAGTGGGCGCGCCCACGGCGCCGAAGCCCAAGGGAAAGGCGCTGTAAGCAGCGACGGCGCACGGGCGGCGCGTCAATCGTTCAGGCGCGCGGGTGCACGCGCGCCGGGTCATTCGAGTTCGAACGACACCAGGAACTCCGCGCCTGCCGCGCCATTGCGCGCCACCAGCGACCAGCCGTGAGCCAGCGCGATCTCGTGGCAGATCGCCAGGCCCAGGCCCGCGCCGGTGTCGCGCCGCGCGGGCCCGCGCCAGAACCGCTTGAACAGATCGCCAAGGTGTTCGGGCGGGATGCCCTCGCCTTCGTCGCGCACCGACACGCCCTGCTCGCGCAGGTCCACCGTCACCACCGCGCCGTGCGGCGAGTGCTGGATGGCGTTCTCGATCAGGTTCTTCAGCAGCACGAACACCGCCGCGCGGTCGGCGCGTCGCGGCGCGAGCGCGTCGGGCACGCGCAAGTCGAGATGCACGCCGGCGCGCTGCGCCAGCCGCTGCAGGAAGGCGGTGGCCTCGGTGGCGGCGGCGGCCAAATCGATCTCGGCCATCTTGAAGTTGTGCGCCTCGCTCACCTCGGCCAGGTGCAGCAGCTGGTGCACCTGGCGCGCCATGCGGTCGATGTCGCCCAGCAGCAGCTCGCGGTCGTCCGACTCACTGAGCTCCACCTGGCCGCGGATCAGCGCCAGCGGCGTCTTCAGCTCGTGCGCGGCCGCGGCAAGGAATTCCTGCTGCACCCGGTACCCCTGCTGCAGCCGGTCCAGCGCCTCGTTGAACGCGCGGATCAGCGGCCGCATCTCGCGCGGCATCGCCGACTCCGACAGCCGCGTCTCGATGTTGCGCGGCGCGATGCGCGAGGCGGCGTCGGACGCGCGCCGCAGCGGCAGCAACAGGTGACCGAGCGTCGCGTGCACGCCGATGGCGAACAGCACCAGCGACAGCGCGGCGATCACCAGCGCGTTCTTCATGACGGGCCCCACCACGGCACCGGTGAGCAGCGCGGCGGCGCGATCGCTGATGGCCGTCTGGATGTAGTACGGGTGCCCGTCGCGCGCGAGCGCCCTGGTGGCCACGTGCAGCGGCAGGCCGTCGACGACGA
>JACMOG010000871.1 GCA_014378125.1 Vitreoscilla sp.
GGACGCCTTCATGTTGGCGAACACGGCCCTGGGACGCTTGAACCAGAAGCCGATCAGCAGGTACGAGACGGGGCCCACCGCTTCCCAGCCGAAGCACAGCTGCAGGAAGTTGTTGCTCATCACGAGCATCAGCATCGAGAACGTGAACAGCGAGATGTACGAGAAGAAGCGCTGGTAGCCCGGATCCTCTTTCATGTAGCCGATGGTGTAGACGTGCACCATCAGCGACACGAACGTGACGACGCACATCATCATCGCGGTGAGGCCGTCGATGAGGAAGCCGACTTCCATCTTCAGGCCGCCGGCGTTCATCCATTCATAGACGGTGCCGGAGAAGTGCGCGCCGTCGTTGACCACCGACAGCAGCGTCATCAACGAGATCACGAAGGCGACCGCGACACCCAGGATGGTGATCCAGTGGGCGCCCGCGCGTCCGATCTGCTTGCCGAACAGGCCGGCGACGATCGCGCCGACCAGCGGCGCCACCGGCACGGCGACCAGTTGCGTGAGGGAGAGATTGGCAGACATGTTTTTCTATCAGCCCTTCAGCGCGTCGAGTTCGTCGGCGGCGATCGTGGCGCGGTTGCGGAACAGCACCACCAGGATGGCGAGGCCGATCGCGGACTCGGCCGCGGCCACGGTCAGGATGAAGAACACGAACACCTGGCCGGCCATGCCGTCCTGCGCCAGCGGCAGGTAGTGCGAGAAGGCCACGAAGTTCATGTTGACGGCCAGGAGCATCAGCTCGATGGCCATCAGCAGCACGATGAGGTTGCGGCGGTTCAGGAAGATGCCCACCACCGACAAGGCGAACAGCATGCCGCCCAGCGTGAGGTAGTGCCCGAGGGAAACGTCACCGATGTTCATGCCTTGCCTCCGTCCTTGGCGGGTTGCGCGGGGGGCGCGGGCGGCAGCGAGGCCACCTCGATGACCGGGGCCATCTTCACGATGCGCAGGCGGTCGGCCTTGCGCGCGCGCAGCGCCAGGTTGGGGTCGATCGCCTTGCTGTCCTTGCGTTCGCGCAGCGTGAGCGCGATGGCCGAGATGATGGCCACCAGCAGCAGCACGGCGGCCACTTGAAGCGGGTACAGGTAGTTGGTGTAGACCTCGATGCCCAGCATGCGGGTGTTGCCCAGCTTGGCCACCTGCGGGTCGATCGGCGCGTCGGCGACGCGGAAGCCGCCCATCAGAACCAGCGCCATCTCGAGCGCGATCAGCACGCCCACGAGCGCGGCCATGGGGAAGTGCTTCCAGAAGCCCACGCGCAGTTCCTCGGTGTTGACGTCGAGCATCATCACCACGAACAGGAACAGCACCATCACGGCACCGACGTAGACGAGGACCAGCGTGATGGCCAGGAACTCGGCCTTCAGCATCATCCACAGGCACGAGGCGTTGAAGAACGCGAGCACCAGGAACAGCGCGGCGTGCACCGTGGAGCGCGCGGTGATCACGCCGAACGACGCGGCCAGCAGCACGGCCGAGAAAATGTAGAACAGGGCGGAAATGGTTGTCATGGCGATGCTTGGCCTCGAGTCCACCGAAAGCGGGGGGCGCTTTCAGCGGTACTTGGCGTCGGCCTCCTTGGCGGCGGCGATTTCGCGTTCGTAGCGGTCGCCCACGGCGAGCAGCATGTCCTTGGTGAAGTACAGGTCGCCCCGCTTCTCACCGTGGTACTCGAAGATGTGCGCCTCGCCGATGGAGTCCACCGGGCAGCTCTCCTCGCAGAAGCCGCAGAAGATGCACTTGGTGAGGTCGATGTCGTAGCGCGTGGTGCGGCGGGTGCCGTCGGCGCGGACGTCGGACTCGATGGTGATGGCCATGGCGGGGCACACGGCCTCGCACAGCTTGCAGGCGATGCAGCGTTCCTCGCCGTTGTCGTAACGGCGCAGCGCGTGCAGGCCGCGGAAGCGCGGCGACATCGGCGTTTTCTCTTCCGGGAACTGCACCGTGATGGTGGGCGAGAAGAAGTACTTGCCCGTGAGGCGCATCCCGCGGAACAGTTCCACCAGCAGGAAGCTGGAGAAGAAGTCCTTGAACGAGAACGCCGGCGTGGCGGTGGTGGTGGTGGTAGCAGACATGATTTTTGTAGCCTCGCCTTATTTCCAGATCGACCAGGGCGATTCGATCCACAGGCCGATGACGACCAGCCAGACGAGCGTCACGGGGATGAAGATCTTCCAGCCCAGACGCATGATCTGGTCGTAGCGGTAGCGCGGGAACGTGGAACGCACCCACAGGAACATCGTCACCACGACGAACACCTTGGCGAACAGCCAGATGAAGTTCGGGATGAACGAGAGGAAGCCGAACGGGGGCAACCAGCCGCCCAGGAACATGATCACGCACAGCGTCGAGACCAGGATCATGTTGGCGTATTCGGCCAGGAAGAACATCGCGAACGCCATGCCCGAGTACTCGACCATGTGGCCGGCCACGATTTCCGATTCGCCTTCGACCACGTCGAACGGGGCGCGGTTGGTTTCCGCCAGGCCCGAGATGAAGTAGACGACGAAGATGGGCAGCAGCGGCAGCCAGTTCCACGAGAGGAACGTCCAGCCATGGTCGGCCATCATGCCGCGGCCCTGCCCCATGACGATCTCGCCCATGTTCATCGTGCCCGAGACCATCAGCACCACGACCAGGCAGAAGCCCATCGCGATCTCGTAGCTGACCATCTGCGCGGACGCGCGCAGCGCGCCCAGGAACGCGTACTTGGAGTTGGACGCCCAGCCGGCCACGATCACGCCATACACCTCGAGCGAGGTGATGGCCATGACGAACAGCAGCCCCGCGTTGACGTCGGCCAGAACGACGCCCGGATCGAATGGCACCACGGCCCAGGCGGCCAGCGCCGGCATGATCGTCATCACCGGGGCGACGAAGAACAGGCCCTTGTTGGCGGCCGTGGGGCGGATGATCTCCTTGAAGACCAGCTTGACGGCGTCGGCGATGGGGGTGAGCAGGCCCAGCGGCCCGACGCGGTTGGGGCCCGGACGGATCTGCGTCCACGCGATGGCCTTGCGTTCCCACAGCGTGAGGTAGGCCACCAGGCCCAGCAGCGGCAGGATGATGGCGAGGATGCGGATCACGGCCCAGATCACGGGCCACAGATACCAGCCGTGCGCCGTATTCCAGAAGTCGATGAGGAAATGAATCATTGCGATGAGTTCCGTTCCGGGCTCAGGCCTTGACGACGCTGATTGCGCCGAAGGAAGCGCCGAGGCCGGCGGTCAGCATGTGCCCCGTGGGCACGCGGACGACCGTGGGCGCGAGCGTCTTGTCCAGGCGCGCGGCGAGGACGGCGTGCGCCTCGCCTTGCGTCACGTGCACCTTGTCGCCGGCCACCAGGCCGAGGTCGGCCCACAGCTGGGCGGGCAGCGAGGCCTGCGGCGCGCGGGCGTCGGCGGTGAGCTGCAGCGACAGCGCGCGGCGCACCAGGCTGTCCGTCGAGTAGAGCGGCACGTCGGCGATGCGTTCGAAGCCAGTGGCGGCTTCGGTGGGCAGCGCCGTCGGCAGGCTCGCGTCGTTGGACAGGCGCGAGGCTAGCGTCGAGCGGTCGCCCAGCGCCTCGGCCAGCACCTCTTCGGACGACTGCTGGCCGAAGCCCGGCAGGCCCAGCATGTCGCCCAGCACGCGCAACCCCTTCCAGCCCGGGCGGGTGTCGCCCAGCGGACGGGCCACGCCCTGGAACGACTGCACCAGGCCTTCGGCGTTGACGAACGTGCCGGCGGTCTCGGTGAAC
>JACMOG010000872.1 GCA_014378125.1 Vitreoscilla sp.
CGCCGCGTCCGACGCCGGCGACCGGCCGGCCGCGGAACGCGCTGTAGTGGTCGAACAGCGTGGGCACGTACAGGCCCGATCCGGCCGCCAGCTCGGTGACGCTGGCGTCCTGGCGCGTGCTCTCGAAGCTGCCGGTGCCCCCGCCGTTGACGAAGCGAAGCTCGTGGCCGGCCGCGGCCAGCGCGGCCACGGTGGCGCGGCGGCGCTCGTTGATCTCGGGAATGGAACGGCGCTTGAGCAAGCGGATCACCGCGTTCTTCACGGCTTGGCCGGGCACCTGGTCCATCAGCCCGGCGACCTGGCTCTCGTAGCCCATCAGGCCGTCGAGCCGCAGCGACGGATGGCGCGCGATCTCGGCGGCCAGCGCCAGCGCCGCGTCCACGCCGCCGATGGGAGAGCGGAACACGCCGAAGTGCAGGCCGGGAAAATCGGACGACATGTCGAGGTCGATGGCCAGCGGCTGCACCACGCCTTCCAGTTGCGCGATGGCGGCGATGCGCTGCGCCTGCGCCGCGCCGTCCACCATCAGCGTGATGGTGCGGCCGGCGCGCACCTGGGCGGCGACGGCGCGCAGGGAGTCGGGCTCCACCGACGGATAGGCCACCAGCAGGTCGTCGAAGCCCTGCGCCGCGAGCCACGCGGCCTCGGCCGGCGAGTAACACATCAGCCCCTGGAAACAGGGGCCGGTGGCAAGCACGCGGCGCAGGATGGCCACCGAGCGGATCGACTTCGTGACCAACCGGATGGGCAGGCCGCCGGCGCGGGCCCGCAGGTCGATCAGGTTGGCGTGCAGCGCGTCGAGGTCGACGAAGGCGGCGGGCAGGCGGGCGCCGGCCAGCGCGCCCTTGTAGTACGCGTAGTCTGGTGCGGTCATGGGCGACGGTGATCCTGGAGCGTGGCCACGAGCATGGCCTTGTGGCGGGCGACGAGCTGTTCGCGCAGCGGCGACTCCAGTGCGAGCGCGAGGCGCGCGGCGGCGCCGGTGACTTCGGACACGAGCAGCGCCAGCGGGTACAGCACGTCGCGGTCGTCGCGTCCCAGGATGCGCTGCAGCGGCAGCACCAGGAATTCGGCGGTGCTGCGGGTGTCTTCCAGGTCCAGCTCGCGCAGGCCGTGGTCGCTCTGCGCGCCGGCCCAGACGGCCAGCGCGTCGGGCTGGTCGCGGTAGTGCGCGAAGTAGGCGTCCACGAGGCGGTCCACCGATTCGACCACCGGCGGCGCGTCGTGGAACTCGACCAGCAGGCCCTGCACCTGGGCCTGCAGCAGCAGCCGCACCTTGGACAGGTTGCGCTTGGCCAGCTCGCGGATGATGTGGGCCTTCGACGGGAAGTACTGGTAGATGGAGCTGATCTGCACGTCGGCGCGGCGCGCCACCTCGCGCATGGCGAGCGCCTCGGCGCCCTGCTCCACCACCATGTCGAGCGCCACGTCGAGGATGGTCTCGACGCGCAGGCGGCTGCGTTCCTGGCGCGGGCGGCGGCCCGCCTCGCCACTGGAGACGCGCGGTGCTACGGAGAGGATTTCGGGTGGGTTCGTCATCATTGACACATGATCAATGATCACATTATATTGTGATCAACGCTCACTTTCAAGCCTGCCCCGTCATCCTGCGCGCAGGCGCAGGATCCCCCCTCGCTCGAAGGGTTGCCGCCCGGGGGGGTCCTGCGCCGGCCCCCCGGCCGGCCCCGTCGCTATTCAAGGTGGTACCCTTTC
>JACMOG010000873.1 GCA_014378125.1 Vitreoscilla sp.
CTGCGCGGCCTGGGCCGCGACTATCCCGCGGGCGAGGGCACCATCTCCGCGCTGCGCGACGTGGAGTTCACGATCGCGGCCGGCGAGATGGTCGCCATCATGGGCCCGTCGGGTTCGGGCAAGTCCACCCTGATGAACATCCTGGGCTGCCTCGACCGGCCCACCAGCGGCAGCTACGCGGTGGCCGGCCAGCAGGTGGGTGCCATGACGCCCGACGAGCTCGCCAGCCTGCGCCGCGAGCACTTCGGCTTCGTCTTCCAGCGCTACCAGCTGCTGGGCGCGCTGAGCGCGGTGGGCAACGTCGAGATCCCCGCCATCTACTCAGGCGTGCCGGCGCCGGCGCGTCATGCGCGGGCGCGCGAGCTGCTCGAACGCCTGGGCCTGGGAACGCGCCTGGGCCACAAGCCGGGACAGTTGTCGGGCGGCCAGCAGCAGCGCGTGAGCATCGCGCGGGCGCTGATGAACGGCGGCGACGTGATCCTGGCCGATGAGCCTACGGGTGCGCTCGATCGCGCCAGCGGCCAGGAGGTGATGGCCATCCTCAAGGAGCTGCACGCACAGGGCCACACCATCATCCTGGTGACCCACGACGCGCAGGTGGCCGCCAACGCCGACCGCGTCATCGAGCTGTCCGACGGCCTCGTCGTGCGCGACGAACGCACCACCGCGCGCGGCGTGCTGGCCGCGCTGCCCGCCAGGCCGCGCCATCGCGCGAACCCGTTGCGCGACCTCTTCGCGCGCGTGGCTGAGGCCACGCAGATGGCCGTGCGCGCCATGACCAGCCATCGGCTGCGCACGTTGCTCACCATGCTGGGCATCATCATCGGCATCTCGTCGGTGGTGTCCATCATCGCGCTGGGCACGGGCTCGCGCGAGCGGCTGCAGGACGAGCTGAGCTCCCTGGGTACCAACACGATCGAGCTGTTCCCGGGCGAGGGCTTCGGCGATCGCCAGGCCGGCAAGGTGCTCACGATGACCATCGCCGACGCCGAGGCGCTGGACAAGCTCGACTACGTCGACGCGGTTACGCCGGGCTACAGCGCCTCCGTCACCCTGCGTCGCAGCAACTTCGCGCTGTCCGGCGCCGTGCGCGGCGTGGGCGAGAAGTATTTCCGCGTCCACGGCAACAAGTTCGCCAAGGGCAGCGCGTTCGACGCCGACGCGGTGCGCCAGCAGTCGCAGGTGGCAGTCATCGACGACAACACAGGCAAGGCGCTGTTCAAGGACGGCGTCGACCCGATAGGGCAGGTGGTTTTGCTGGGCACGGTGCCGGTGCGCGTGATCGGCGTGCTGGCCAAGGACGAGGGCCTGTTCTCCGGGGGCAACGGCGGCCTGCAGGTATGGATTCCCTATGCCACCGCCACCACGCGCCTGATCGGGCAGGAGACGCTGCGCGACATCAACGTGCGCGTGAAGGACTCGATCCCCATGGACGCGGCCGAGGCGGGCATCACGCGACTGCTGACCCAGCGCCACGGCAAGAAGGACTTCTTCGTTTGGCGCACCGACTCCATCCGCAAGCAGCTCGACACCACCACGGCCACCATCACGCTGCTGATCTCGTCGATCGCGCTCATCGCGCTGGTGGTGGGCGGCATCGGCGTGATGAACATCATGCTGGTATCGGTCACCGAGCGCACGCAGGAGATCGGCGTGCGCATGGCGGTGGGCGCGCGCCAGGCCGACATCCTGCGCCAGTTCCTCATCGAGGCGGTGCTGGTGTGCCTCATCGGCGGCGCCATGGGCGTGGCGCTGGCACTGCTGGCCGGGCTCGTGTTCAACAGCCTGGACGTGGGCATCCACATGGTGTTCTCCATGGCGTCCATCGTGGGCGCCTTCGCCGTCTCGTCCAGCATCGGCATCGTGTTCGGCTTCGTGCCGGCGCGCAACGCGGCGCGACTCGATCCCGTCAACGCGCTGGCGCGCGAGTAGCGATCAGGCCGGCGGCGGGGCCGGCTTGCGCAGCAGCGACCACGCCATGCCGCCCATCAGCGCGAGGCCGGCCAACAGCGCGGCCCACAGCCAGGGCGTGTGCGACGGCAGGGCATCCGGCGCGCTCGCGCCGGTCGTGACGGGGGCCGCGGATGCGGTGGCGGCCGCGGCCGCGACGGTGGCCGTCGCTTCGGGCAACGCCGCGTCCGGCGCACGGCCGGGCATCAACTGCGCCAGCGACATCGGCGTCGACGCCTCGTTCACCTTCGCGCGCACCAGCACGAACGGGCCCGCGCCGCGCGCGACGAACACGAGCTGGCGCGGCCGCACCGCGATGCGGATCGCCGGCGCCACGTGGCCCAGCTGCGAGATGGGGCCGAAGGTTTCCAGGCGCAGCATGCGCCAGGGCACGCCGTCCAGGTGCACCGGTGGCGAGTGCAGGTCGGGGGCGCCCGAGGCCTGCGTGAGCCAGTAGACGTTGGCCATCGCGGCGCTGTCCCAGGCCATGCCGGCCTGCGTCGGCGCGCGCTCGGCCTTCAGGCGCAGCGCGTGCAGCGGGCCACGCAGCAGCGAATGGCGCGGCGGCGGCAGCCGGCCCACGTCCACCTGGCCCATCACCATCACCTGGGCGATGGTGTCGACGTCGGCAGGCACGACCTGCACCGCGGCCAGCGCGGCGTTGCGCGGCAGCGGGTAGTCGCACGAGGTGGTCTCGCAGCCGGACGCCGCGATCGGCTCGCTCCACTGCAGTGGCGCCTGTGCCTGCCGATGCAGCGCGCGCAGCACGGTGGCGGATACCAGCGGCGCTATCGCCGAGTGCGGCGCCGTCGTCAGGCGCAGGTAGCGCGCGGGCACGTTGTCCAGGTCGATGCCCACGGCATCCAGCCGCTCCTGGCCGGGCAGCGTGGCCAGCGTGCCGGCGGCACCCACCTGCGGCAGCGCCTGCAACTGCACCAGTTGCGCGTCGTCCTGCAGCGTGCGCCAGTGCTGCAGGTCGTCGCTGGCCTCGATGCCCAGCGTGTAGACGCCCTGCGTGTCGCGTTCCAGGCCCAGGTCGAGGCGAAGCAGGTCGTCGCCGGGGTCCTTCGTGTCGACGATCCAGGCCTGGCGCGGCGTGCCCGCGATCGCGGATGCGGGGGCCGGCGGCAGCGGCACCTTGTAGAGGCGGGCCGACACGATCTGCACCGGCGGCGGCGTGGCGGCCTCCGCCCATGCGAACGGCATCGTCTCTCCTGCCGCGTTGCGCACGCGCAGGTCGGCCAGGTCGCTGGAGGGCGCCAGCTGGGGCGCCCGCCATGTCACGTCGACGGTGTAGTACGGGCCGGTGCCGGCGAGCGTCAGCGGCAGCGTGGCGTCGGCCGACTGGCCGGCGCTCGCGCAGGCCAGGGCCAGTGCCATCGAGCCCAGGGAGACGATGTGCTTCATGCGGGAACTCCTGGAACGTCCTGCTCGTCGTCGCGACGGCGCGGCGGGATCGGCGCGAAGTAGCCCACCGCCAGCATCAGGCCGCCCACGACGATGAAGGACACGATGCGCGACAACGTGCCCCGGTCGGCCAGCTCCACCAGGAACAGCTTGGCCACCACCAGGCCCAGCAGCGCCGCGCCCACGCCCCACATCGCGCGCCGCAGCCCGCGATGGCCGGCCACCATCAGCGCCACGCCGATCAGCGACCAGGTGACCGACAGCGCGGCCTGCGCCAGCGTCGATGCATACAGCGCGTCGGCATTCCAGGCGACGCCGCCCCAGTGATGGCAGGTGCGCAGCACCATGCCCGTGACGAGCGCGAAGGCCGTCACGCCTGCCACGGCCGGCAGCGCCCGCGGCGGCATGCGCACCAGCCACGCGGCATCGAGCGAGCGCACCCAGACCACCAGCGCCAGCAGGGCGACGCCCTCGCCGATCTCCAGCGGATTGGGCAGCGGCAGCCACGGCAGCGGCGCGGCGTCGCCCGGGCCCGTGTTGCCGACCCACAGCCAGCCGAACAGCCACAGCGCCAGAGCGCCGCAGCCGGCGAGGCGCCACGCGAGATCGAAGCGAGCCTTCCACGCGGAGCGGGAGCTGGCTACCAGCACGAGCGCGGGCACCGCCATCTGGGCCAGCGCGCGCCAGGCCGAGTCCATTCCGGCGACGGCCTGCACGCGCCACACGCATTCGAGCGTGCCCAGCGCCACGAACAGCCACCCGCCCGCCACCTGCAGCGCCGCGCCGGCCAGCGCCGGACGCCAGCGCGCCTGGAGCCGATGCAGCAACGGATGCGCAACGAGCGCCAGCGGCCAGGCCAGCCAGCCGAGGCTCGCGGACGGCGGCACGCCGGCGCCTTCGTGCACCAGCGCCATCAGGATCCACACCGGCACGGTGGCCAGCGTGGCCTGGCCCAGCACGCGCCAGTCGCGCCAGCGCGCGAGCGCGATGGCGGCCAGCGCGGTGAGCGTCACCCACGCGAGTTGCCAGTGCGGCCAGGCGGAGAAGGTTTCGGGGCCGGGCAGTTGGGCCTGCAGCGCGTGCCACACCAGCGGCGGCAGCACGCGCGACCCCCACGCCAGCGCCCACGCAACCAACCCCCACTGCGTGGGCGTGGCGTGCCACCAGGCGCGCCGACCCGTGGCCTGCGCGTCGCGCAGCAGGTCGCCCAGCCACAGGCCGGCAACCGACAGCAGCAGCGGGATCCACAGC
>JACMOG010000874.1 GCA_014378125.1 Vitreoscilla sp.
AATGTCCTCGCCCGTGGCCCATACCACGCTGTTGGTGGCCCTCTTGCGGCTGGAGCCGGTGCCCACCACGTCGCCGACGTAGGCCACGAGGTGGCCCTTCTTCTTCAGGTCGTCGACGAACTGCATCGGGCCGCGCTTGCCGTCTTCCTCGGGCGTGATGCCCGGGCGCGCGTTCTTCAGCATGGCCAGGTAGTGCAGGGGGATGTCGGGGCGGCTCCAGGCGTCCGGGGCCGGCGACAGGTCGTCGGTGTTGGTCTCGCCGGTGACCTTGAACACGGTGGCCGTGATCTTGCTCGGCACTTCGGGCCGCGTGGTGAACCACTCGGCCTTGGACCAGCTGTCGACGACCTCGGACGCGGAATTGTTGCCGGCGTTGGACTTCTCGGCCACGTCGTGGAAGAAGTCGAACATCAGCAGCGTCTTCTTCAGCGCGTTCGCGGCTTCGCGGGCCACGTCTGCCGAGCCGAGCAGGTCGATCAGCGGCTTGACGTTGTAGCCGCCCACCATCGTGCCCAGCAGCTCGGTGGCCCTGGCCTTGGAGATGATCGCCACCTGCACGTCGCCGTGCGCGACGGCCGACAGGAAACTCGCCTTGACCTTGGCGGCGTCGTCCACGCCCGGGGGCACGCGGTGCGTGAGCAGGTCGAGCAGGAACGCGTCCTCGCCGGCCGGCGGCGCCTTCAGCAGCTCGATGACGTCGGCCGTCTGCGCGGCGGTGAGCGGCAGCGGCGGGATGCCGAGGGCGGCGCGTTCGGCCACGTGTTGGCGGTAGGCTACAAGCATGGAGATCTCCTGGAAAAGCCGGGGTTGGGGCGTCTGGGTAAAAAAGAGGCGGGCTCAGGTCTTGGGCACGATGACCTTGAGTCCCTTGAAGTAGTCGCGGAAGAAGCCTTCGTCGCGCGTGATGAGGCCGTTGCACTGGAGCAGGGCGTGCGCGCCCACGAGGAAGTCGGGCATCGTGCGCGGCGACGCGACGGACTGGCCCGCGGCGCGGGCGCGCTGCATGTACTTGCGCTGCATCTCGCCGGCCCGCACCGCCGATCGTTGCTCGATCGAAGAGAAGGTGAGGCCCATGTCGTCGAGCGCGTCCATCACTTCCGCGCCGTGGCCAAGGCCCGCGGTGACCTCGCTGGCGACCACGTCGCACACCACCACCGGGCCGCTGCCCAGCGCCAGGCGCAGGCAGGCCTCGGCGGCGTCGGCGCCTGCGCCGTCGCCCAGCAGGTCGATCAGCACGGACGTGTCGATGGCGATCAAGCGCGATTACCCCCTCGAGGGGCAGCGACGAGCGGGAGCGTGCGGGCTGCCATCTAAAATTCGGGCGTCTCGCCGGGGGCGCGTCCGCGCAGGTCGTGCATCACGTCGTCGGTGGACACGCCGCTGGGCAGCTTGAAACGGCCCCGCACGCGAGAGATCGCGTCGGTGACGTCCTTGCGCAGGATGATGCGCCCACCATCCAGCTCGACCTTGAGC
This sequence comes from Vitreoscilla sp., assembly GCA_014378125.1. The sequence goes on from JACMOG010000874.1 coordinate 1,474, forward strand.
ACGGTGCCCTTCGACAGCCCGAGCGCGTCGCGCACGGCCTTGGGCAGCGTGATCTGGCCGCGTTCGGCGACGGTTGCTTCCATGTTCGTCCTCGTTTGAAAGTACGATGCAGAATCTTTCGGTACGTACATTCTATACGTACCGAGCCGAACCTACAGGGTTATCACTGACAGTTTCGTGCAGTCTTTCACTGCGCCGGAACCTCTGGTCGTTTCACGTATCCTGATTCCATGCCCCAAATTCGCCCGATCTCGCCTCTGACCGTGCTGGCGTCCGCCTGCGTCGCCCTCCTGGTCGGCTGCGCGAC
>JACMOG010000875.1 GCA_014378125.1 Vitreoscilla sp.
GCACAATCCGCTCGCCACCTGGCCTCGCTGGTGGTGCGATTCCGGGCCCGGCAGGCCTGGTGGGACAAGGACTTCCCGAAGGATGCGCCGCCGCAGGTCCTGCAGATCGGGCAGGCCCCGCCCGTGGGCGCCTTGGCGTTCGCGCCCCCGGCTCCCGCGGCGGCGGCTCCGGCGCCCGCGCCGATGCGGGACGCGGCCCCCGACGCACTGAGGGAACGCCGCAGCGACGCGCAGCGCATGGAGGGCACGAGCGGCATGTCGGCCGTGGCGCGCTCCGCCGCGCCGTCGATGAAGAAGGCCGCCGAGGCACCGGCCGAGATCCGCATCGCCATCGCGGCCTGGTCGCCCGACGCCGCGGCCACGCGTCGCCTGGCCGGCGCCCCGACGGACGAGCGCTACGCGGTCTACCTCGACCAGCGCCTGGCGTCGGCCACCAGCCCCGCGTTCTACCTCGACGCGGCGCAGGTGTTCGCGGCGCACGGCCAGCGCGCGCTCGCGCTGCGGGTGCTGTCGAACCTGGCCGAACTGCACCTGGAGGATCGCGGCCTGCTGCGCGTGCTGGCCTATCGACTGCAGGAGATGGGCGAGACGGCCGAGGCCCTCCGGCTGCTGAAGCACGTGGCCGGACTGGCGCCCGACGAGCCGCAGTCCTGGCGCGACCTGGGCCTGGCGCAGGCCGCCGCGGGCGCCTGGCAGCCCGCCATCGACGCGCTGTGGACCACGGCATCGGGCAACTGGAACTCGCGCTTCGGCGACATCGACCTGGTGGCGCTGGGCGAGCTCGACGCCATCGCGGCGCTGCACGAGGTGGACCTGTCTTCGGTGGACGAGCGCCTGCGCCGCAACCTGCCGCTGGACGTGCGCGTGGCGCTGGCCTGGGACACCGACGGCACCGACATCGACCTGTGGGTGAAGGATCCGAACGGCGAGTGGGTGAGCTACGGCCACCGCCTCAGCCGCCAGGGCGGCCAGAACTCGCCCGACGTCACGCAGGGCTACGGCCCCGAGGTGTTCTCGCTCAGGAAGGCTGTTGCCGGCATGTACGAGGTGCACGCCAGGTACTTCGCGTCGCACCGCCAGGCGCTGGGCAACACCACCAGCGTGATGATGCGCCTGACCACGGGCTTCGGCACGCCGAACGAGAAGCACCGCGACGTGATCCTGCGGCTGGAGGCGGCCAGGGACGACCTGCTGGTGGGCAGCTTCGAGGTGAAGCCCTGACCGAAGACAGGCGGTGTCACCAGCGCATGGCGGAGAATCACCGTGCCGTGAGCGATGACCGACTCGCGGTTCGAAAGAGCAACGACCTCGATGCAGCCAGCCGACAAGGCGGCTTCGTTTGATGGAAGAGGGAGAAACCTGTACATGAACGAGATCATCTGCCCCCAGTGCGCCAAGGCGTTCAAGATCGACGAAGCGGGCTACGCTGATATCCAGAAACAGGTTCGCGACAGCGAGTTCGAGAAGTCCCTTCTCGAACGACTGGAGCTGGCTGAGCGCGACAAGCGGAGCGCGATCGAGCTCGCGGAGACCCGGATCGCCGGCGAATCGCAAAAGGTTGCCGCCGCCAAGGACGCCGAGATCCAGGACCTCAAGGCCAGGCTCGAAGCCAGCAGCGTCGCCCAGAAGATGGCGGTCATCGAGGCGCTCAACACGGCCGAACGCGAACGTGACGCTCTGGCCACCGATCTCACGCAGGCAAGGCACGCTCACGAAGCGGCGGCACGGCTGGCCGAATCGAGACTCGCGAGCGAGCTGCAGAAGGCTGCCGCTGCCAAGGACGCGGAAATCCAGGGACTGCGCGCCAAGCTCGATGGAACTGAAGTCGCCCAGAAGCTCGCGCTTGCCGAGGCTCTGAACGCCTCGGAGCGCGAACGCGATACCCTGGCGACCGAACTCGCGCAGGCCAGGCATGACCAGCAGACGGCCGCCCGACTTGCGGAATCGAAGCTCGACACCACCAGGATCGAGCACAAGCTGGCCGTCAACGAGGCGGTGAGCGCGGTCGAGCGCGAACGTGATGGCATCAAGAGCAATCTGGAGCGTTCCGAACTCGAAAGACAGCTCGCCGAGAAAGCACTGAAGGACAAATACGAAACGCAGATCCACGACCGCGAGCAGATGATCGAGCGACTGCGAGACATGAAGGCTCGACTGTCGACGAAGATGGTGGGCGAGACCCTCGAACAGCACTGCGAGACCGAGTTCAACCGGATCCGCGCCACAGCATTCCCGCGGGCCTACTTCGAGAAGGACAACGACGCCCGGACGGGCAGCAAGGGCGACTACGTCTTTCGCGATTCGGAAGAGTCTGGCGGAGAGATCGTCTCGATCATGTTTGAAATGAAGAACGAGTCGGACAGTTCTACCGCGAAGAACAGGAACGAGGACTTTTTGAAGGAGCTTGACCGGGATCGCGCCGAAAAAGGCTGCGAGTACGCCGTGCTGGTCTCGCTGCTGGAACCCGACAGCGAGCTGTACAACACGGGCATCGTCGACGTCTTCCATCGGTATCCGAAGATGTACGTCATCCGGCCGCAGTTCTTCATTCCCATGATCACGCTGCTTCGCAACGCGGCGATGAATTCGTTGAAGTACAAATCGGAGCTTGCGCTCGTCAAGGCCCAGAATGTCGACGTCACGAACTTCGAGTCGGAGCTGGAGACGTTCAAGAGCGCGTTTGGCAAGAACTACGAGCTCGCCTCCCGGAAGTTCCAGACGGCGATCGACGAGATCGACAAGTCGATCGATCACCTTCAAAAGACGAAGGAGGCGCTGCAAGGCACGGATCGAAACCTCCGCCTTGCAAACGACAAGGCCCAGGACGTGACGATCAAGAAGCTGACACGACACAACCCGACGATGGCGGGCAAGTTCGCGGAGCTGAAGCCCGTCATCTCCAACGAACCGCAATGAATTCATCAGGCGTCGCCGATCGGTCCACCTGGCCGTTCGAGTGACGCCTGCCGTCACTCCCGTGGATCGTTCAGCGAAAGTCCTCTGCAAGTCTGACGCCACTACTTGGCGAGAAACGCCCCGACGACCCCGCCCGCCGCGATCAGCCACAACGGGCTCACCTTGGTACGCACGCACACGCCCATGGTGGCCGCCATCGTCGCCAGCAGCCACGGGTTGCCATAGGCCGGCTTGCCCAGGATGTACCCGGTGGACACCACCAGGCCCACGGTGAGCGGGGCCATGCCCATGACGAAGGCCTGTACGCCGCGGGTGGAGCGCCGGGCTTCGCCCCAGCGGGCGGCGGCCAGGGTGAGCGTGGTGGAGGGAATCAGGATGCCCGCCATCGTGACGAGCATGCCGAAGAAGCCGCCCAGGCCCCAGCCCAGCACGGCCACGAACAGCAGGTTGGGGCCGGGCGCGGCCTGCGCGATGGCCACCGAGGCGCTGAACTGCTCGTTGGTCATCCAGTGGTGCTGCTCCACCAGGAAGCGGTGCATGTCGGGCGCCGTGCCGATGGCGCCGCCGATGGACAGCAGCGACAGCAGCAAGTACTGCGCGAAGATGGCGCCCCAGTCGCCGGCGCCTGCCGGCGCGGTGATGGCCGGCGTCACGTCTGCAGCCTCCGCCACGCGGTCATGCACGCGAACGCGCCCAGGCCGGCCAGCATCCAGAACAGCGGCACCCGCAGCAGCGCGATGCCCGCGAACATCAGCACGGCCAGCGCCGTGGCCGCCGGCGCGCCCAGCACGTTGCGGCGCAGCGCGGGCACCAGCTTCAGGCCGGTGGACAGGATGAGCCCGGCGGCGACGGCGCCCATGCCGCGCAGCGCGCCGGCCACCACCGGGTGCTGCGCGTAGTGCGTGTAGACCAGCGTCAGCAGGATCACCACGCCCCAGGGCGCCAGGATCATGCCGCCGAGCGCGGCGAGGCCGCCGCGCCAGCCGAACGCGCGGTCGCCGAACATCAGTGACAGGTTCACCACGTTGGGCCCGGGCAGCAC
>JACMOG010000876.1 GCA_014378125.1 Vitreoscilla sp.
GAGGCGCACTGACGTGGCTGACGAAGTCCCGAAAGAAGCTGCCAACGAAGTTGCGAGCGACCTGGTGACGTGCCGCGAGCCGTCCGGCCGCGTGCTCGCGGCCTTCCTGCTGGCGGGCGTGCTGTGGGCCGCTTGGGGATTGGTCCGGCACCCGGCCTTCCAGCCGGCGCCGCTGCTGCGCGTCGCGGCGCCGCTGCTGGCGCTCTTCGTGGGCGGCGCCTTCACGCGGCTCGTGGCGCGACTGCGTGCGCGGGTCGACGCCGAGCGCGAGTTCGACCGCGGCGGCAAGGCGTTGTTCATGGGCTTCGTGATGGTGGGCGCCACGCTGGTGGCGTGGCTGCTGGTGTCGCAGGCCGCGCCCGCGACGCTGAATGCGCTGGCGGGCCACGCCCCCACCGAGGTGGGCATCGTGGCGCGCCGCGTGCCGCCGACCTCCGACGCCGGCTGCCGATTCCGGCTGGAAGTGGGCAGCGCGTCCACGGAGGGTGGCGCCGTGCCGCGCCCCCTGGACGAATGCGTCGACGAGGCGGTGTGGGCCGTCGCGGCGGCCGGCGGGCCGGTGACATTGAGACTGGTGCGCAGCGGCGTCGGCGCGGAGCTGGTCGGCGTGGGGCCGGCGGAAGGCGACCGCTGAAGACTTCCTGATGAGCAGGAAACCGGCCTCGAAACGCCATTTGCGCGGGTAAGCCCGGGCCCTTGTCTCGAAATTGTCATCAAACCTTCATAAACTGGGGCGATGACCGACGTTCCCACGGCAGTACCCGCCCTTCGACTGCCCCTGCTCAATCGCGAGCGATCCATCCTCGAATTCAACCGGCGCGTGCTGGCCCAGGCCCTGCGCGCCGACGTGCCGCTGCTGGAGCGCCTGCGCTACGTCACCATCGTGTCGTCCAACCTCGACGAGTTCTTCGAGGTGCGCTTCGCCGGCGCGCTGGAAGCGGCCCGTGCCCCCGGTGCGGGCGACGCCTGGCGCGAGCTGATCGGCATCGCCGGCGAGGCGCACGCGCTCATCGACGAGCAGTACGGCGTGTTCAACGAGCAGGTGATGCCGCGGCTGGCGTTGCACGGCATCCGCATCGTCACCCACGCCGAACGCACGCAGAGCCAGCGCGACTGGGTGGCGCGCTTCTTCGAGCGCGAGGTGCGGCCGCTGCTGGTGCCGGTGGGGCTCGACCCCGCGCACCCGTTCCCGCAGGTGGCCAACAAGTCGCTGAACTTCATCGTGCAGCTGGGCGGACGCAACGCCTTCGGGCGCGAGAACACCATCGCCATCGTGAAGGTGCCGCGCGTGCTGCCGCGGGTCATTCGCCTGCCGGACGACTGCAGCCCCAAGGGCGAGCAGCACTTCGTGCTGCTGTCCAGCGTGGTCCGCGCGCACCTGGCCGAGCTGTTTCCGGGGCGCATCGTCGAATCGTTCTCGCAGTTCCGCGTCACGCGCGACTCCGAGCTCGAGGTGGACGAGGACGACATCCGGAACCTGCGCCAGGCGCTGCGCCGCGGGCTCACCACGCGCCACTATGGCCGCGCCATCCGGCTCGAGGTGGTCAACACCTGTCCGGAGGCGCTGTGGCGCCTGCTGCTGGCGCAGTTCGACCTGCCCGAGGCGGCGCTGCACCGCGTCAACGGCCCGGTCAACCTGGTGCGCCTGGTCGAGCTGATCGACCAGGCCACCGTCCCGCTGCACGGGCCCGAGCTGCGCTTCGCGCCGTACGAGGCGTCGTGGCCGCGCGGGCGCCTGCCGCGCACGGGGTCGATGTTCGACCGGCTGCGCGAGGGCGACGTGCTGCTGCACCATCCGTTCGAGAGCTTCGAGCCGGTGGTGGAGTTCCTGCGCGAGGCCGTGCTCGACCCGCAGGTGCTGGCCATCAAGCAGACGATCTACCGCACCGGCGAGAAGTCGGTGCTGATGGACCTTCTCATCGAGGCGGCGCGGCGCGGCAAGGAGGTGATGGTGGTCGTGGAGCTGAAGGCGCGCTTCGACGAGGAGGCCAACATCAACTGGGCGGAACGCCTGGAGGCGGTGGGCGCGCAGGTGGTCTACGGCATCGTGGGCCTGAAGACGCACGCCAAGCTGCTGCTGGTGACCCGGCGCGAGGCCTCGTCGCGCGGGCCGCGCCTGCGCCGCTACGTGCACCTGTCCACCGGCAACTACAACCCGAAGACGGCGCGCCTGTATACCGACATCGGCTACCTGAGCGCCGACGACGGCATCACCGCCGACGCCGACCAGATCTTCCAGCAGATCGCCAGCCTCACGCGCATGAAGCCGCCGCGCCACCTCCTGACCGCGCCGTTCGTGCTGCACAAGCGGCTGCTGGCGCACATCGCGCAGGTGGGCGAGGCGGCGCGCGCCGGCAAGCCGGCGCGCATCGTCGTGAAGGTCAACGCGCTCACCGACACCACGCTCATCGACGCGCTGGTGGCCGCGGGCCAGGGCGGCGCCAGCATCGACCTGATCGTGCGCGGCGCCTGTTCGCTGCCGCCGGGCATCGAGGGGCTCACCAACAACATCCGCGTGCGCTCGGTGGTCGGGCGCTTCCTGGAGCACTCGCGCATCATCTACCTGCGCTGGGGCGACACCGACGCGGACGAGGCGTTGTTCCTGTCGAGCGCCGACTGGATGCTGCGCAACATGCTTCGCCGCATCGAGCTCGCCTGGCCTATCCGCGACGCCGCCATGCGCCAACGCGTGATCGACGAATGCCTCGTTCCCTATCTATATGACACAAGGGATGCCTGGTTGCTGCAGTCCAATGGCAAGTACGAACGCATCAGCAGTGATGGCGTGAGCGCGCAGCAGGCCTTGATGACCCGCTTTCGCCGCTAGTCTGCAACCCGTTGACGGAGCAAAGGACATGGACCTGATCCTGTGGCGACACGCAGAAGCCGGTGACCACCTCGACGACCCGGTCGCCGACCTCGAGCGGCCGCTGAGCCCCAAGGGCGAACGCCAGGCGCGCCGGGTGGCCGACTGGCTCAACCAGTTCCTGCCCGACTCGGCGCGGGTGCTCACCAGCCCGGCGCTGCACTGCCAGCAGACGGTGGCCGCTCTCGGCCGCCGGGTGAAGAAGACGCCAGCGCTGGGGCCCGACGGCGACGTGGAGAGCCTGCTGGCCGCCACGCGCTGGCCCGATGCACGCGAGGCCGTGCTGGTGGTGGGCCATCAACCGACGCTGGGGCGCGTGGCCGCCTACCTGATGGCGGGCGAGTCGGCGCGCTTCGTCGATCCATGGACGATCAAGAAGGGCAGCGTCTGGTGGCTGCGGCACCGGCCGCGCGAGGGACGCGCCGAGGTGCAGATCATCGCCGTGCGAACGGCCGAGGGGCTGTAAGCCGGCCCTCTGCAACTTTTTCTGCAAAAGGGCTTGCGTGGCCAGAAGTTGCTGGCATAGAATCGTGGGCTTCGCTGATCACAAGTCAGCTTTGACCGCAAAAGCAGCGGGTGAGCCGGAAGGTTCCACGCTGCAGCGAGTTCAGGGCTGGTGCAGACGGTTGGCGCAGGGCCTGAAAATAGTGCTTGACGGTAGTTTGAAATCAAGCATAGAATCTAAGGCTTCGCTGATAACAAATCAGCTTTTGATTGACCCGCTCAAGCGAGTTGATTGCAAGCCGACAAGTCGCAAGCGAAACGAAGCGCGAAAGTCGACTGCTTGACAAGGTTTTAAAAGCAGTTCATAATCTCCCTTCTGTGCTGATAACAGCACGAAACGCGACAGACAACGGTCTGACCCGCGAAGTTCTTTAAAAATCAACAGCCGATAAGCGTGGGCGTTTGAAGGCGAGTGCCAAGAAGCTAGCTGGTTAAACAGCGAAACTTCGAGGTCTTATGGACTTTAAACGCTCATGAAGATTGATTAAACTTGTAACGAGTTTCTTCAATTCCTTTATGAGTAATTCAAGATCGAACTGAAGAGTTTGATCCTGGCTCAGATTGAACGCTGGCGGCATGCCTTACACATGCAAGTCGAACGGTAACAGGTTAAGCTGACGAGTGGCGAACGGGTGAGTAATATATCGGAACGTGCCCA
>JACMOG010000877.1 GCA_014378125.1 Vitreoscilla sp.
CAGGCGGGGCGTGGAAGGGGGAGGGGGGGGAGTCTTTTTGGTGAGGTAAAGGAGGAGGAGCCCGCAGGCCGTCGGGGGACACGAACAAAAAGGACTCCCCCGGTGAGTCGTGACTGAACGAACGCGCCCCGCACTCCTCGCCCGGCCCGCACACCACGCCCGCCCCGCACACCCCGCCCGCCCCGCAAACCAACCCGCCTCGGAGATCCACGAAGAACCAGGTCCGGTCAGGCCACCTGCCGCGCCCTCCGCCGCCTGTCCCGCTTCTGCATCACCCGCCGCCGCCGATACAGCGCCATCAACGGCGTGGCCGACACCCCGTGCAGCAGCACCGACAACGCAATCGCCGGAAGCGTTGCGTTGACCAGCTCCGTGCACAGCTCCGGCGACAGGCCCGAATCGATCACCAGCGCCAGGTAGAACAGCGAGCCCACGCCGCGAATGCCGAACCAGGCCACCATGCGGCGCTGCGCCTTCGGCATCTCGCGTCCCGGCACCGTCAGGAACACGCTGAGCGGCCGGATCACCACCAGCAGCATAGCGGCGTACATCAGCGGCTCGCCGCGCCAGGCCACCCAGGGCATCGCGAACCCGAGCAGCAGCACCATCGCCACCTCCACCAGCCGGCCGCAGCGATGGCCGAAGGCCAGCAGCCGGTCGGCCAGCTCGTCGGGCTCCACGCCGGCGCTCTCGAGGGCCTTCGTGGCCGTCGGCGTGCGCTTGAACAGGCCCAGCGCCGCGGTGAAAACGAACAGGAACGACGAGGTTTCGGTGACGCGGGAGAGGCCGTAGGCCACCGTGATGATGCCCAGGTACAGCAGCTCGTCCCAGCACAGGCCGTGGCCGTGGCGCAGCAGCGCGTGGATGGCCTTGCCCAGCACGCGGCCAAACGCCCAGCCCAGCACCACGCCGCCGGCGATCGGCCAGGCCAGGTCGTGCCAGGCCCAGCGCGATCCCCAGGTTCCCAGCTCGCCGATGCCCAGCAGGCCGAGCGCCAGCATGACCACGGGCAGGGCGGTGCCGTCGTTGAGCCCGCCTTCCGCGGTGAGCGAGATGCGCACCGAGTCGCGGTCGTCCTTCGAGCGCATCTGCACCTCGGAGGCCAGCACCGGGTCGGTGGGCGCCAGGATGCCGGCCAGCAGCAGCGCGCCGGCCAGGCCCAGGCCGGGCATCAGCCACCAACCGGCCAGCGTGGCCAGGCCGATGGTGACGAGCATGCTCACGCTGGCCAGGATGGCGGCCACGCGCCAGCCCTTCACCGTGCCGGGCATCCGCACCTGCAGGCCCACGGCGAACAGCGAGATGAGCACCGCGATCTCCGTGACGATCACCAGCATGTCGGCGCGCTCCGGCGCCGTGGGCGGCGTATGGATGCGATCCTGCACCATCCATCCCGCGATCCAGCCCACCACCAGGTAGACGATGGCGGGCGACATCGGCAGGCGCGTGACGTGAAGCTCCAGCAGGCACATCGCCAGCAGCACGCTCCCCACCAGCAGCAGGGTGGCGGTCAGCACGGCCGACCCGCGCGGCGACGGCTGCGCGTCGGGTCGGCGCGCATCGCCTACGCGCCCTTGCGCGAGGGGGCAAACTTCGCCTTCGGCGACGAGGCGGCCAACGGCGCAGACTCCGCCGGTCCCGTCTTGACGCCGGCCTTGGCCGCGCCGTCGACATGCGCCACGGCGGTGGTGCAGACGTCGCGCTCGTTCTGCTTGAAGTCGACCAGCGCCAGCAGCGCCGCCAGCGGATTGGCCAGCGACAGCACGGCGGCGATGCCCGCCCGCTTGACCAGCGGCTTGGCCTCGGGGCGGATGTGCGGGTCGTCGAAGGTGCCCGTCACCTTCACCGGCGTGCGCAGCGCCAGCGGGCTGAAGTCGTGCGGATGCGCGGTCATGCGCAGGTCGAGCGATTCGGTGGCCAGCGACAGGTCGCCGTCGATCAGCATCGTCGTGTCCTTCGTGTCGATGACGAACACCTCGGGCATCACCTTGCCGTTGACCAGGTCGAACTGCGCCAGCGCGCACTGCATCGGCAGCTTGTCGTCGCCCTTGACGAACACGCCGAGCGCCTGCGCCACATCGATGCCGGCGGCCTCCACCAGGATGTGCGACACGGTGCCGTCGCGCACCCACATGCGGGCGGTGCCGTCCAGCGAGGCCAGCAGCTTCGCGGACGAGTTGCCCTCGCCCTTGAGCTGCGCGTTGCCGCCGAGGGCGCCGCTGATGTAGCCCACGTCGGGCTTGGCCCCGCTGGCGTCCTTGCGCACGGCGGCGTCGCGGGTCTTGATGAAGCGATCCAGCTGGATGCCGCTCCAGCGCAGGTCGGCGTTCCACTTCGGGTTGGCGGGGCGGCTGTCGAGGCCGATCAGGCCCTGCACCTCGCCCGCGGAGTTGCGCGCCAGCAGGTCTTTCAGGTTCAGCACGCCGTCCTGCAACGTGATGCGACCCTGCAGCGGCTGGAACGGCTGCAGCGCGGTGCTGCCGAGGTCGAGGACGGCCAGCCGCACGCCCACGTCGGCGTTCATCGCCTTCAGCGAGGGGATGTCGAACGCGCGGTCGGGGATCACCCTGCCGGGCTTCGCGTTGGACGCGGACGCGCCCGCCTCGGGCGGCGCCGCGCCGAAGGCGGGGCCGAGATCGGCCAGCGCCAGGCGCGAGCCGCCCAGCTTGCCGGTGAGCACGGGAACGTCCGGGCCGTTGTCGAACCTGAACTCGCCGTTGAGCCGGCTGGTGCCGATGTCCATCGCGGCGATGCCGGCGTCCCACACGGCCCCGTGCTTCCGAAGCCGGCCGTGGGTGGCGAACTTCGCGGTGGTGGGCAGCGTGACGCCCAGCGCGTCGCCTACGGCCGCGAGCGACGGCCCGGACGCGACGAAGGTGGCGTCCATGCCGCCGAAATGCAGCAGGTCGGTGGCGGTGCCGTCGACGCGGATGTGGGCCTTGTCGGCGGTGACGTCCAGCCACAGCGGCACGGCGATGGCGATGGTGTCCGAGGCGGCCAGAGGCAGCACGCCGCTGG
>JACMOG010000878.1 GCA_014378125.1 Vitreoscilla sp.
GAAGAGCGCCGCGCCCCCGTGGCTGCAAGGCGGCCCGCCGCCTGAGGGGAGGGCCAGCATCGCCGTCGCCGGCCGCGGCATCGAGATGCGGCGCGAGCCGTAGCGGTGACGAGGGGTCTGGCCCGTGCGGCGCCAGGCCTCTAACCGGCCAGCAGCTTGTGCACCAGCTCCGCCGTCGTCGACGCGCCCACCTTGCGCATCAGCCGCGCGCGGTACACGTCCACGGTGCGCGGGCTGATGCCCAGGCGCTTGCCCACCAGCTTGCTGGTGAGCCCCTCGATCAGCAGCGCCGCGATCTCGCGTTCGCGGGGCGTGAAGTCGAGCTTGAGCGAGCGCTTGGACGACAGGTCCTCGAAACTCCAGATGCCGGCCGCGTGGGGATCGGCCGCGTCGAGCGCGTGGCCCCACACATGGCACCAGAACAGCTCGCCGTCCACGCGGCGCATCACGCGCTCGTCGGCATACCGTCCCGCCGTATCGAGGCTGGCCAGGATGCGCTCGCCGGTGCGCTCGTACTCGCCCTGCGTGGGATAGAGCACGCGAAACGACTGGCCGATCAGCTGCTCGCGCTCGGCGCCGAACATGGCCAGCACGGCGCGGTTGCAGTCGATCATCAACCGATGGCGCGACAGCACCAGGCCGATGGGGGCGAACTCGAACGCGGTGCGGTAGTCGAAGCCGGCGCGCAGGTCGGCGGCGTGGGCCAGGGCCTCGGCGGAGGCCGTCGGCGGGGGCAGGGCGTGTCGGATCACAGCAGCGCGCTGGTGCTGGTGGCATGCGCCGCCACCTGGCCGTCGGGCAGTCGCAGCGTCACCTCGCCGAACACCAGGTTGCGGCCGCTCTTGAGGATGCGCGCTTCCACGACGACCTCGGCCACGTCCTTGCCGACCGGGCGCAGGAAGCTGGTCTGCAGCTGCACGGTGGTCTGCGGGCGGAAGCCGCCGAGCTTGTGGCTGATGGCCAGCACCAGCGCGGTGTCGGCGGCGGCCATCAGCGTCTGGCCACACACCACCCCGCCCGCGTGCACGTGACGCGCGCGCACGGGCAGCGCCAGCGTGACGCTGTCCTCGGTGGTGGCCCGTACCTCCAGGTCGAGCTCGCGCACCCATTCGGCGAAGATCCCGGCGTACAGCGCTTGCAGTTCGGCGACGGTCATGTAGTCAATTCTACGTAATGACTACGTAATGGCTTAAGTAGTAACCTGCGGGACATCCGCACCGGAGCAGACTCCGGGCCCAGGCTTTCGATTTCCACCGGAGACAACCGCGCATGAACAAGGTCTACCCGAGCGCCGCCGCGGCGCTGCAAGGCATCGTCGAGGACGGCCAGCTGCTCGCCGTGGGAGGCTTCGGCCTCTGCGGCATTCCCGAGGCGCTGATCGACGCGCTGCGCGACAGCGGCGCCAAGGATCTCACCGTCATCTCCAACAACGCGGGCGTCGACGGCTTCGGCCTGGGCAAGCTGCTGGCCACGCGCCAGATCAGCAAGATGATCTCCAGCTACGTGGGCGAGAACAAGGAGTTCGAGGGCCAGTACCTGGCCGGCGAGCTCAAGCTCGACTTCACGCCGCAGGGCACGCTGGCCGAGAAGCTGCGCGCCGGCGGCGCCGGCATCCCGGCCTTCTTCACGAAGACCGGCGTCGGCACCCTGGTGGCCGAGGGCAAGGAGCTCCGCGAGTTCGACGGCGAGCACTACGTGATGGAGAAATCGCTGGCCGCCGACGTCTCGCTGGTCAAGGCGTGGAAGGCCGACAAGTCGGGCAACCTGATCTACCGGCGCACGGCGCGCAACTTCAATC
>JACMOG010000879.1 GCA_014378125.1 Vitreoscilla sp.
CCGCAAACGCCGCGCGGACGAACCTTGACCGAACGCCCTCGGAATCCGGCCGTCCAGGCCGGATTCAAGGCGCACGTGCGGAGTCGAGCCAAGTGCATGCCAGTCGCTCCGCAGCGCGGGCACCCGACCCGCGCGAAGCGTTCCACCCTCACTTCAGGTCAAGCGTGTCGGAGACGATGACGTCGCGAAGAGTCGCGGCGCTCACCCGGTGGACGAAGCCGTCTGCGTCGGGGCGCGCACGCGCTTTCGACTTGCGGTAATCTGCGGGCTCCTATTAGCTGCGAAAGGAGGTGATATGTCTGATATCTCTTGGTATGAGAGGGGCCTCCCTGCGTGATGTAGCCAGGTCTCAGCCAGACCCGCGGGCGCTCCCACTCGACGTGGCAGCGCCCGTGTTTTTTTCGCCTGCCGCGTCGAAGCGTCGTCAGCTCAGCTCAGCCCTTGCTCCGCGGCCAGGCGCCCCACCCGCCGCGCGTTCCAGTTGCGCAGTTCCACATCCCGCAACGGCGCCACGAACGCGCGATCCGCATCGTCCAGCGGCAGCAGCGACGCGATCAATGCGACCACCGCCACCTCGGCCGCGCGCGCCGTGTTGCCGTCGTCCATCTTCAGCGCGACGCCCAGGCCGAGCTCGGGCAGCGCCGCGCAGTAGACGCCCTCGGCGCCCACCTTGCAGAACACGCGCACGCCGAAGTGTTCCATCAACCGCGTGTCGAGACGCCCCGAGCCCGCCACCATCAGCGGCGCGGCGGCCACGGCTTCGCGCAGGCGGGCGGCCGCGCGGGCGCGACCGGGCGTGAGGGCCACGCCCGTGCCGAAGCGCGCGAACGCGTGGGCCAGCGCGCGCAATGGAATGCCGTAGGTGGGAATGGAGCAGCCGTCGGTGGCGCGCGGCGCGTCGGCCAGGCGCACGCCGGTCGCCGATTCGAGCGATGCGGTGATCTCGCGCATGACCACGTGATCCGGCTCGACGTAGCCGCGCAGCAGTCCGCGGGCCTTGTCGGCGTCGCCTGCCATCAGCGCGCCCAGGCACGCGAAGCCCGAGTGCTTGCCGGAGCAATTGTTGTGCAGCGGGCAGGGCGCCTCGCCGGCCGCCGCCAGCGCGCGGGCGGCGAGTTCGTTGGACGGCCAGTGCGTGCCGCATTCGAGCACGTCGACGTCGAGGCCCGCCTTGGCCAGCATCGATGCGGCGGTGGCCACGTGCTCGGGTTGGCCGCCGTGCGAGGCGCACGCCAGCGCGAGTTCTGCCAACGACAGGCCGAAGCGGTCGGCGGCGCCCGAGGCCACCAGCGGCAGCGCCTGCAGGCCCTTGACGGCGGAGCGCGCGTACACCGGGCGATCGATGTCGCCGCCCTGGCGCAGCACGCCGCCGGCGGGGTCGACGACCGCGAACGCGCCGCGGTGGAACGACTCGACGATGTCGCCGCGCCAGAGCTCGACGAGGACGGGTTGGGTCATGTGCACTCCTTGCAGGAAGCGCACATTCTGGCTCACGGGTTCTTAGCGCTCCAGCCTGAACACCTGGACGATGCCGGCCAGCTGGCGAGCCTGGTCCTTCAGGCTCTCGGCCGCGGCGGCCGATTCCTCGACGAGCGCCGCGTTCTGCTGCGTCATCTGGTCGAGCTCCGACACGCTCACGTTGACCTGGCCGATGCCCGATGCCTGCTCGGCGCTGGCCCGGGTGATCTCCTGGATGATGTCGCTGACGCGATGCACGCCCTGCACGATGCCCTGCATCGTGCCGCCGGCCTCCGCCACCAGCTGGCCGCCGGCCTCCACGCGTTCCACCGACGCGCCGATGAGCGTCTTGATCTCGCGCGCGGCGTTGGCCGAGCGCTGGGCGAGGCTGCGCACCTCGCTGGCGACCACGGCGAATCCGCGGCCCTGCTCGCCGGCGCGCGCGGCTTCCACCGCGGCGTTCAGGGCGAGGATGTTGGTCTGGAACGCGATGCCGTCGATCACGCCGATGATGTCGGTGATCTTGCGCGAGCTGGCGTTGATCTCGTCCATCGTGGTCACCACGCGCTGGACGACGTCGCCGCCCTCGGTGGCGCCACTGGCAGCGACGGACGCGAGCTTGTTGGCTTCGGACGCCGACTCGGAGGTCTGGCGCACCGTCTGCGTGAGCTGCTCCATCGTGGCGGCGGCTTGCTGCAGGCTCGACGCGGTCTGCTCGGTGCGGCTGGCCAGGCTGTTGTTGCCGATGGCGATCTCGCCGGACGCCGTGGCGATGCTGTCGGTGGAGCGGCGGATCTGCGTCACCGTGTTGCGCAGCGATTCGATCATCGTCGCGAGGCCGGCCATCAGGCTGCCCGGCACCGGGCTGCGCAGCTGCATCGACAGGTTGCCGTGGGCCACCTCGTTCATCGCCGCGAGCGCCTCCGCCGGCTCGCCGCCGATCTGGCGCACCACGCTGCGGTAGATGGCCATGCCGATCGAGCCGATCGCCAGCAGCAGGATCACGGCCACCGCCAGGCCCTTGGCCAGCACGGCCCACACCTCGCCATCGACGTCGTCCATGTACAGGCCCGAGCCGATGATCCAGTTCCAGGCCGGCACCGTGCCGACGTATTGCAGCTTGGGCACCGGTTCGGTCTTGCCCGGGCGCGGGAACTTCATCGCGATGTACGCGTTGCCGTTGGCGCTCTTGTTCGCACCGTTGACCAGGGCGGCGATGATATCGACGCCGGTCGGATCCATGATCTTGCCCATCATGTTCTGCCCGCTCCACTCGGGCTTGAACGGGTGCATCACGCCCACGCCGTCGTTGCGCCAGATGAAGAAGTAGTTCGCATTGCCGTCGGGCCCGCCGAAGCGCGCGCCGCGCAGGGCGTCGGCGGCCGCCTTCTGCGCCGCCTCCACGCTCATCTCGCCCTTTTCGGCCTTCTGCTGGTACGCGGCGGCGATGCTGCGCTGCGACTGCACCGCCATCATGAGGCCGGCCTTGCGGCCCTCGATGATCTGGTCGCGCAGCGTCCACGCCGCGCCGGCCGTGAGCAGCACGACGCCGGCGATGGACACGCCGGCGAGCAGGGCGATCTTGTTCTTGAAGGTCAGGGAACGGGAAGCGGAATGCATGGGGGCCTTCGTCGGTCGTCGTGCGACGCGGAGAGTCACGGGATCGCGGCCGCCGGGGTAGGGCGGCACAACCTTCGACTCTAGGCGTCGGGCGATTTTTCGAAGCCCGGAAAAGCCGCGCGAATGCGTGGCAAAAGCCGCGCGAATGCGTGGCAAAAGCCGCGCGAATGCGTGGCAAAAGCCGCGCGA
>JACMOG010000880.1 GCA_014378125.1 Vitreoscilla sp.
CACGCGGCCCGGCTCGGCGCCGAGCATGCCCCAGTCGAAACGCCACGACCAGTTCTGGTCGCCCACCGTGCCCGGCGTGTTCATGCGGTGTTCGGCGCCCAGGCCCAGCACGTCCTGCAGCTGGAAGATGGCGATGTTGGCCACCGAGTTGCAGCACGCGCGAATCATCACCCAGTGGATGTCATGGGGGCCGGCGGCCAGGTAGCTGCCGGCGAAGGCGCGCTCGCGTGGCGAGGCGTTGTTCCACCAGCCGCGTGCCGTGTCGTTGTCGTGCGTGCCGGTGTAGGCGATGGTGTTGGGCACGTAGTTGTGCGGCAGGAAGGTGTCGCTCGCATCGCCACCGAAGGCGAACTGCAGGATGCGCATGCCGGGGTAGCCGAGGCCGTCGCGCAGGTCGTAGACGTCCTGGGTGATGAAGCCCAGGTCTTCGGCCACGATGGGGAGCGGGCCCAGCGCCTTCGTGATCGCGTCGAACAACGGCTTGCCGGGCCCCGTGCGCCACGTGCCCTCGCGCGCGGTGGGGCACGACGCGGGGATCTCGTAGTAGCCGGCGAAGCCGCGGAAGTGGTCGATTCGGAACACGTCGGCCTGCTCCAGCGCCCGCCTGACGCGGGCCGTCCACCAGCCGAAGTCTTCCTGGGCCATGCGATCCCAGTGGTACTGCGGGTTGCCCCAGCGCTGGCCGACCACGGCCATCGCATCGGGCGGGCAGCCGGACACCACGGTGGGCTGAAAATTCTCGTCGAGCGTGTACAGGTCGGGGCGCGCCCACACGTCGGCGCTGTGGTGGGCCACGAAGATCGGCAGGTCGCCCATCAGGTAGACGCCGCGGCCGTTGGCGTACGTCCTGACGGCGGCGAGCTGCGCGTCGAACTGCCATTGCACGAACTGCCAGAACGCGATCTCGTCGGCATGCTGCGTGCGCGCGGCGGCGAGCGCGGCGGGCTGGCGGCGTTGCAGGCCACCCTCCCACTCCCACCATGGCCGGTAGCCCGAGCTGGTTTCCAGCGCCATGAACAGCGCGTAGTCGTCCAGCCACGATGCGTGTTTCGCGCACCATCCGGCGAAGGCCTGGCGCTCGGCTTCGGTCGCCTGCGCCGCGAAGCCCTTGGCGGCGGCACGCAGCTGATCGATGCGCCATGGAATCACCCGGCCGTAGTCCACGCGGTGCGCGTCGAAGCCGCCCGCGGGCAGCGCCGGCGCGGCGAGCCAGCCCTTGGCCACCAGCGGCTCCAGCGCCACCATCAGCGGGCTGCCGGCGAAGGCCGACACGCTCTGGTACGGCGAGTTGCCCGGCCCGATGGGCGCGGTGGGCAGCAGCTGCCACACGGTCTGTCCGGCCGACACCAGCCAGTCAACGAACCGGAAGGCGGCGGGGCCCAGGTCGCCGATGCCGTGCGGGCCGGGCAACGAGGTGGTGTGCAGGAGCACGCCGGCGGAACGCTTCTGGAGATCCATGGTCATGAGGTCTTCTTGTCTTGACGAAGCACCACCAGCGCGCGCGCTGGCAGGTGCAGGGATTGGGCCAGGACGGCGTCGGCCGCGAGCGCGGCGCGCAGGTCGAGGCTGGAGTCGAGCGCCAGTTGCCAGAAGCCGGCCGGCAGGCGGAAGTCGAGCGTGCGATCCTCGCCGTTGAACAGCACCAGCAGCGATGGATCGACCAGCGCGGGCGCCGCGGCCGCCGCCAGCGCCGCGTCGATCCGGCAGGCGAACGCCTGGGCCTTCTCGTCGTGCCAGTCGACGTCCGTCATCTCGTGGCCGCGCGGGCTCAGCCACGTGAGACGCGGCGCGCCGGCGCCCACGGCGGCGGTGGAACGCCAGTCGGTCGGCCGCAGCGTGGCGTGCGCGCGGCGCAGCGCCAGCGCCTCGGCGACGAAGGCCTGGAACGCGGTATCGGCCGCGGCCCAGTCCAGCCACGTGAGCGGGCCGTCGTGGCAGTAAGCGTTGTTGTTGCCGCCCTGCGTGTTGCCGATCTCGTCGCCCGCGCAAAGCATGGGCGTGCCCTGCGCCAGCAG
>JACMOG010000881.1 GCA_014378125.1 Vitreoscilla sp.
ACTCGATCACCTTGAGCGTCTCCACCGCGGCGCGCATCGCCAGCGGGTTGCCGCCGAAGGTGCTGCCGTGGTTGCCCGGGCCGAACACGTCCTTGGCGCGATCGCCCACCACCAGCGCGCCCACCGGCACGCCCGAGCCCAGGCCCTTGGCCAGGCTCATGACGTCGGGCTGGATGCCGGCCCACTGGTACGCGAACCACTTGCCGGTGCGCGCGATGCCACATTGCACCTCGTCGAGCATCAGCAGCCAGCCCTGCGCGTCGCAGATGTCGCGCAGCTCGCGCAGGTAGTCGTTGCGCGCCGGGTTGATGCCGCCTTCGCCCTGCACGGGCTCCAGCATCACGGCGACGACGTTCTTGTGCGTCCTGGCGATCTCGTGCACCGCGGCGGCGTCGTTGAACGGCACGCGCACGAAGCCCTCCACCAGCGGGCCGAAGCCGGCCTGGATCTTCGGGTTGCCGGTGGCCGACAGCGTGGCCAGCGAACGGCCGTGGAAGGCGCGCTCGCACACGATGATCTCGGGCCGCTCGATGCCCTTGTCGTGGCCGAACTTGCGCGCGATCTTGATGGCGGCCTCGTTGGCCTCCAGGCCGGTGGAGCAGAAGAAGGCGGAGGTGAGGCCGGAACGCTCGCACAGCATCGCGGCGAGCGTCTCCTGCAGCGGCACCTGGTAGTAGTTGGACGAATGGATGAGCTTGCCGGCCTGGTCGGCGATGGCGGCCACCAGCGCGGGGTGCGCGTGGCCCAGCGTGTTGACCGCGATGCCGCCCAGCGCGTCGAGGTACTCGCGGCCGTCGGTGTCCCAGACTCGGCTGCCTCGGCCGTGCGACAACGCGAACGGCAGGCGGCCGTAGGTGTTCATCACATGGGGCATGGCGGCGGGCTGGTTCATCGCGGATCGCTCCTGGCAGTTCGGGGAACAAAAAGGCCGGCACGCGTGCCAGCCAGGGGAGAAACATTCTAAAGGCCCGCGGATTGCACGCGAGTGAACCTGACAGGTAACCCTGTTGTTTGCTGCTGTGCAACAGCCCAGGGCACAATACGAAGTTCCCCGTCCCTCCCACCTCAATGAACCCGGCTCAACCCCGTCAATTCTTCATCCAGGGCCAGACCCTGGACGGGCGCACGTTTCGCCCGAGCGACTGGGCGGAGCGGCTGGCAGGCGCCATGTCGTGCTTCCGGCCCGGCGGCGCGAAGGGTGGGATCGGCTCGTTCATCGGCTATTCGCCGTACTGCGTGCCGCGGCTGATCGACAACGTGAAGAACGTGATCGTCGACGAGCGCCTGAAGGCCCTCGAACCCATGGCCTGGGACTTCGTCATGAACTTCGCGCGCGACAACAAGCTGCAGGTCGTCGAAGGCACCCTGTTGCCCGACGGTTCGTTCCAGGCGACGCCGAAGACCGATGCCTAGATCGCGGCGGGCGTGGATCCTGCGACTACGCGCAGGATGACAGCCGACGTCGTCATCCTGCGCGCAGTCGCAGGATCCATTCCCCGACAGACGTAAAAAAGGCTCCCGAAGGAGCCTTTCTTACTTTCCACCCGGAAATCCGCTTCAGGCAGCGGCGGGAGCCGGAGCAGCCAGGGCCTTGACCTTGGCAGCCAGGCGGCTCTTGTGGCGAGCGGCCTTGTTCTTGTGGAACAGACCCTTGTCGGCGATCGAGTCGATCGTCTTCTGGGCAGACTTGAACAGATCGGCGGCCTTCGCGGTATCACCGGCGGCGACGGCCTTCTGGACATTCTTGATGACGGTGCGGAACTTGGAACGCAGCGACGAATTGTGCGCGTTCAGCTTCACGTCCTGACGAGCGCGCTTGCGGCCCGATGCGAGACGGACGGTGCGCTTCTTGGCTTTGGAAGTGGTTGCCATTTGGTATTTGTGCTCCGGGTGGGAGAAAAGTCTGCGATCATACCATGTCCTCCAGCGAAATGCACGCTCGTGCACCGCACTTCGACTGGACAGACAGCCAGTCGCGGGCCGGAAGCGACGCTCCCGGCCCGGATTCGGTCCGCCCGCGATCAGTTCTTGTCGATCCGCCCGTACAGCCCGTGCGCTTCGGCGCCCGGCCCGGCCGTGTAGAACAGCGTGTCGCTCGGCTGGCTGTTCAGGTCGTTGCCGAACTGCAGCGCCCACAGGCCGGGCACCACGATGGCCGTGCCATCGTTGTTGCTCAGCGTGCCCTGCATCGCCCCGGACGTCGGATCGTAGACGTTGATCGTGCCGTCGCCGAAGTTGCCCACCAGCAGCATGTTGGCGTACTTGCGGAAGGTGGACGGCGCCAGCGCGACGCCCCACGGCGCGTTGAGCGCCCCGCCGGTGCCCACGAGGTGCTGCAGCAGCGTGCCCTGGAGGTCGAACACGTCGACCAGGCCCAGGCCGGCGCCCGCGGTGTCGCGGCCCGTGGTGGTGTCGCGCAGGGCGTAGGTGACGAACACCTTGCCGCCGATCTGCTGGATGCCGAACGGCGCGTAGCCCGTGGGCAGCGTGGCGTCGACGAAGCCGCCGGTGGTGGTGGCCGGCGCGAACGTGCTGTCCAGCGTCACGACCGTGCCATGGGCGAAGTCGGCGGCGTAGAGCAGGTTGCCGCCGGCGACCGTGCCGATGGCCAGGCCCGTGAAGCTGTCGCCGGCCGTGCTGTCGTCGACGATCGTGAACGCGTGCGTGCCGTCGACCGAGGGCGCCCATGCCGAGATCTGGCCCTGCCAGGCCCATTGCGGCGACAGCCCAGCCAGGCCCGGCAGCGACTGCAGGCGACCGCTCCAGCCGACCATCGCGTCCGCGCTCGCCAGGCCCGCGTCGCGCGTGCCCCAGAGGCCCGCGATGCCGCCGTACCCGCCGAACGCCGTGTCGCCCATCGCGCTCGCGCGCAGCACCGGCCCGACGTCGTCGGTGCCCGTGCCGCGATACCGGTTGATGCTGTCGATGCCCAGCGACGCGGCGAACTGCGCGCGCGCCGCGCCGGCCAGCACGAGCAGTGACACGCCGACCAGTGACACGCCGAGCGCGCGGCGCCCGCCGCGGCGTCCAGCGCCGGCGATCCGCGTGCGGCGAGCCGGGGTCTTCAAGCGCGCGGGCCTTTCAGCGCGACGTCATGGCGAACGTCCCGCCGTTGTCTCGGAAGTCGTGCCCGCGGCCGCCAGCACGGCACGGCAGCCGTTGACGACGCCGGCACGCAAGATCGGCGGCTCGGCGGCGTGCAGCAGCGAGGCGCACGCGTCGATGGCGCCGCCGGGCCGGCGCACCAGTTGCGTCGTGGCCGCCGACGCGCGCGCGCCGAGCGTGGCGCGGGCCTCGTCCATCACGGCCAGCAGGCCCGACACCTCGCCGGCGGCGAACGAGGTGCCCGAGACCATGCGCCAGCCGCCGCCGGGCACCGTGGTGGGCAGGTCGCGCGCCGGCGCCGACCAGGTGCCGCTGGCGCCCAAGGGCGAGC
>JACMOG010000882.1 GCA_014378125.1 Vitreoscilla sp.
CCCGGCCGGCCGGGGGTGGCGCCCCCCTTGGGGACCCCCCCCCCGCGGCGGGCGCCCCCCCCGTTGAGCCCCTTGATGGACGCCGGGCCGGCAGCCGGGGGGCCCGCGGGCGGCGGCGTGCCGATGGTGCCCGGCGCGCGGCCGAAGGCGCCCCGGCGCAGGATCATCGTCTTTTCGTAGTCCTCGGCATCTTCGGCCAGGAACTTGATGCGGTACTTGCCAACCTCGACGACGTCGTTGTTGGACAGCAGCTGCTTCTTGACCGCCTTGCCGTTGATGTACGTGCCGTTGGTGCTGTTCAGGTCTTCGATGAACACGTCGGATTGCGCCGCCGTCAGCACGGCGTGCTCGCCGCTCACGGCGAGGTTGTCGATCACGATGTCGTTGTACGGCCGGCGGCCGAGCGTGGTGCGCTCTTTCGTGATCTGGAATTCCTTGATCACGACGTTATCGAGCGAGACGACGAGTTTGCCCATTGAAAACCTCAGTTTCTCTCGCGGCCTTGACACCGCTTTTCGGAAACGCCGCAGCGCTCTTTGTATTCATCGTCCGGCCTCCAGCTGGCCGGCCTGTCAACGCCAGAAAGACCACCAGGACTTCGCGAAGTCGCGACTGCCCGGCTTGGCGCGTGCCAATATCACCGCAATATTATCTCGCCCGCCGGCCGCATTGGCGGCCTGCACCAGCATGGCCCCCGCCGCGGGCAAGCTGTCGTTGGTCCGCAACAGCTGTTCGATCTGCTCGTCGGTGAGCATGTCGGACAGGCCGTCGGAGCACATCAACAGCAGGTCGCCCGGCTCAACCGGATAATCGTGGATTTCGAGGTCGACCAGTTCATCGACCCCGACCGCACGTGTAACCAGATTCTTGTGCATCGAGTAGGCCGCCTGTTCCGCCGTGATCAGGCCGGCGTCGATCTGCTCCTGCAGCAGCGAATGGTCGCGCGTGAGCTGCTCGAGGTGGCCGTTGCGGAAACGGTAGCCGCGGGAGTCGCCGATGTGGCCCAGCCACAGGCGGTCGCCGCGGTACACGGCCACCACCAGCGTGGTGCCCATGCCGGCGTACTCGGCGTGCGACATGGCGGCGTCGTACACCTCGCGATTGGCGCTGTCCACCGCGTCGAGCAGCGCCGTCTTGATCTCGGGATCGGTGGGCGTGCCGCCCAGCGCCTTCAGGCGTTGGGCGAGCTCGCCCTTGACGCGCTCCGATGCCATGCCGCTGGCCACTTCGCCCGCGTTGTAGCCGCCCATGCCATCGGCCAACACCGCGATCCGCCCGGCTTCGTCGAGCGCCACGGAGTCTTCGTTGTTTCGGCGTGCACGGCCGGTATCGGTAACGCTGAAGAACTCAAGGATCATGAGGACGGCAGAAGGCGGCGAGACGAGTCGTTCGCGCGGTTTAGCTGGCGATTGTGCCTTGGAATGGATGGGATGCCGTCAAGTCGCGCAAGGGATCGTTTCCGGGATCGACTCCGGGTGCCGTATCGGGCCATTCGGCGGCCGTACTGCCGGGCTCGGCGGCCGCGCATTGCTGGCGCGCCAGGCGCAGTTCGAGGGCCACCTGGTGGGCATTGTCCTGGCGCAGGCCGGGGCTCTTGGCCAGCAGGCGGGCCACGATGTCGTCCAGCAACGGCGGCAGCTCGGGGCGCAACATGCGCACGCGGGGCGGGGTCTGGTGAGCGATGCGCGCCAGCAGGTCGCCCATGGAGTCGGCCTCGAACGGGCGGCGGCCGATGAGCAGCTCGAACAGCAGCACGCCGAGCGCGTAGAGGTCGGCCTGGGCGGTGGCGTCGGCGCCCGCCAGCTGCTCGGGGGCCATGTAGGCGGGCGTGCCCAGCATGACGCCGCTGCGCGTGGCGGCGGTATCGGCCACCCGGGCCGAGCCGAAGTCGGTGACCTTGACGGTACCGGTGGTGGGATCGAACAGGACGTTGGACGGCTTGATGTCGCGATGCACGATGCCGCTGCGGTGCGCCAGCGCCAGCGCCAGCGCCACGCGCTGGCAGATGCCCACCACCACGGCCTCGGGCAGCAGCCGGTTGTCGCAGGCGTAGCGCGACATGTCGGTGCCGTGGATCCATTCCATGGCCAGCCACCCGGTGGTGGCGTCGCCCTCGCCCTGCACGCCGCCGGCGTGCACGGTGACGATGTACTCGTGCTTGAGCCGCGCGACGGCCGCGGCCTCGCGCAGGAAGCGCTCGCGCCACAGGCCGCGGTCGGTGCCGCTGGTGCTGCCGATGCGCACCGTCTTCAACGCGATGAGGCGGCCGGTGCTGCGCTCGGTGGCCTGGTAGATGGTGGCGCGCTCGTTGCGGGCGATGACGTGGCGCAGGTCGTAGTCGCTGAACTTGGGCATGTGTCCGGACGGCGCGTCGTGCACGGGCCAGCCGGCCGGCGCGGCCGCGGGCTGCGGCGGGGACTGGCGCCCAAACATGCGTTTCAAGCGGAACCACGCCAGCGGCGCCGTCGGGTACGGCGGGGTGGGCTTGGGGAGCGTGGAGCGCGGCATCTTGCAAGGTTGGCCGCAGACGCCGCCCGCGTCAACCCACCGGACGTCACAGCCGAGTTCCGTGCGGCTTTCGTCACGCGCTGCCGAGCAGGCGGCGGCCTCAGGCGGGTTTTCCGGCCCGCCGTTGCAGCAGTCGGCCGACGATGACCACCAAGATCGCGCCGACGATGCCGCCGATGCGGACGGCCGATTCGGGGATCTCGCCGAACCACGCGTGGAGCGCCGGGTCGGTGAGCATCATCTCGCCCGCCAGCCAACCCAGCAGCGCCGCGCCGGCCACGATGATCGCCGGGAAGCGCTCCATCACCTTGAGGATCAGCGTGCTGCCGAAGACGATCAGCGGGATGCTGACGGCCAGCCCCACCACCATCAGCAGCGTGTTGCCCTGGGCCGCCGCGGCCACGGCCAGCACGTTGTCCAGGCTCATCACGAGGTCGGCCACGAGGATGGTGCGCACGGCGACGGCGATGCCCATCGGCCTGGACTCGTGGGCGTTCTCGTGCTCCTCCTCGGCCATCAGGTTGGCGCCGATGTAGAGCAGCGCCACGCCGCCGACCAGTTTCAGCCACGGCAACCCGAGCATCTTCACCGCGATCAGCGTGAGCACGATGCGCATCACGATGGCGGCCCCGCTGCCGAACACGATGGCCTTCTTCTGCTGGCCGGGGGGCAGCCCGCGCGCCGCCATCGCGATGACCACGGCGTTGTCGCCCGACAGCAGCACGTTGGCCAGGATGATGGAGCCGAGGGCGGCCCAGAAGGCGGGGGTGAGCAGGATGTCCACGGGGTCGGGTGGTTGGCGGGCGGGAAAAAGAAAAAGGAGCCCGAAGGCTCCTTGTCGTGCCAGCGCGGAGTCTACCCAACGCCAGCAAGCTTCCGTTCAGTTTCACGGCGCGTCCGCCACGAAACCTCAGGTGTCAACTCCGGTTCAGAGCAGGGCCTTGAGCAGCTTGGCCATTTCCGACGGGTTGCGCGTGACCGTGAAGCCGCAGGCTTCCATGATCTCGAGCTTCGCGTCGGCGGTGTCGGCACCGCCGGAGATCAGGGCGCCGGCGTGGCCCATGCGCTTGCCGGCCGGGGCCGTGACGCCCGCGATGAAGCCGACGATCGGCTTCTTCATGTTTTCCTTGCACCAGCGCGCCGCGTCGGCCTCGTCCGGGCCACCGATCTCGCCGATCATGATGACGGCGTCGGTGTCGGGATCGTCGTTGAACGCCTTCATCACGTCGATGTGCTTCAGGCCGTTGATCGGATCGCCGCCGATGCCCACCGCCGAGGATTGGCCCAGGCCGACCTCGGTCAGCTGCGCCACCGCTTCGTACGTCAGCGTGCCGGAGCGCGAGACGACGCCGATGCGGCCCTTGCGATGGATGTGGCCCGGCATGATGCCGATCTTGATTTCCTCGGGCGTGATCAGGCGCGGGCAGTTGGGGCCCAGCAGCAGTGTCTTCTTGCCGCCAGCCGCTTCCTTGGCTTTCATCCGGTTGCGCAGCATGAGCATGTCGCGCACGGGAATGCCTTCGGTGATCGCGACCACCAGGTCGAGGTCAGCCTCCACGGCTTCCCAGATGGCGGCCGCGGCGCCCGCGGGCGGCACGTAGATGACGGAGACGGTGGCACCGGTTTCCGACGCGGCTTCCATGACGGAGGCGTAGATGGGGATGTCCGAGAACTTCTCGCCGGCCTTCTAGGGGCTCACGCCCGCCCCGAACGCGGCGCGGCCGTTGGCGTACGCCTGGCAGCCCAGCGTGTGGTACTGGCCAGTCTTGCCCGTGATGCCCTGGGTGATGACCTTGGTGTCTTTGTTGATGTAGATCGACATTTGCTTGATCCTTGACTGGGCGTGTTCAGGCGACGGCGGCGACGATCTTCGTCGCGGCTTCGGCCATCGTGTCTGCGGCGATGATGGGCAGGCCGGATTCGGCCAGCATCTTCTTGCCCAGGTCTTCGTTCGTGCCCTTCATGCGCACGACCAGCGGCACCTGCAGGTTCACGG